>CALYAB010000027.1 GCA_944393395.1 uncultured Clostridia bacterium | reverse complement strand
ACACATCCACAAAAAATGACAAAAGAAGAAATTCAAAAAGTAGAAGATTTAGTAAATGAACAAATAAAAAGAGATTTGCCAGTTACATGTGAAGAAATGAGTTATGAAGAAGCTAAAGAGTCAGGAGCTATAGGATTATTTACAGATAAATACGGAGATAGAGTAAAAGTATATACAATAGGAGATTTTAGTAAAGAAATTTGTGGAGGACCTCATGTAACACATACAGGAGATATGGGAAGATTTAAAATTAAGAAAGAAAGTTCTAGTTCATCAGGAATAAGAAGGATAAAAGCAGTTTTAATAAAAGACTAAAAAGAATTTTTCTGCCTAATGTTGTTTTTTAGATGTTAGGAAATATAATTTTCTAATGTCTGAAAAAATTTAAAGAAAGAAGGATAAAAATATGGAAGATTGTTTATTTTGTAAAATAGTAAAAGGAGAAATACCATCTAATAAGGTATATGAAGATGAAGATATTTTAGCTTTTTATGATATAAATCCAGCTACACCTATTCATATATTAGTGATACCTAAAAAGCATATAACAACTCATAATGATATAAAAGAAGAAGATTCTAAAATAATAGGAAAAATACATATGGTAATAAATAAAATAGCAGAGGAAAAAGATTTTAAAGAAAAAGGTTATAGAATAATTATCAATTGTGGAGAAGATGGAGGCCAAGAAGTAAAACATTTACATTTTCATATACTTGCAGGAAAGAAACTTGGAGAGAAAATTATAGGGTAGATGTTAAATTAATTTTAAAAAAGTAAATAAAAGTTAAATGTTAAATAAAAAGTTAAATGCACAATTTACATAAAAAACCTTGATTATCAAGGCTTTTTGTGCTATAATATTAAGTGTAAAGTTATTTTTTATAAAAGAGGTGAGAAACTTAGAGGAATCTAAGAGAGTTATGAGTGTTAATGTAAAAGAAAAAACAAATGGAATAGGAAAAGATGAGAAATTTAGCTTTAAGGTAATGTTAACTACTTTAGGCTCTTTTATAAGTGGCTCAGAAAAGGCAAATAGAGAGAAAGTTGATATTGATGAAAAATTAAAAGAAATTAAGAAAGCAGAAAATAGTGAAAGAATAGATGAACTAACTAAAAAGCTTCAACAACATGGAGAACAAGGGAAAAAAGCAAGAACTGAAAAAATGAGAAATAAGGAAAATGATTTAAAAAATAAAGGAAAAATGAGAACAAATGCTAGAACTAATATTGAAAAAGGAAGAGAAGATAAAGGATTTGATAGATTAGATTAGATTAAATAAAATTAAAGTTTAAAGAATATAATAAAAAGTAACAAAAAATGCAAGAAATTTAAATTTCTTGTATTTTTTACTTGACAAAAGGGAAAACTATGAGTATAATATTACTTGCTAGCTAGCTAGAAAAAATGGCGAAGTAGCTCAGTTGGCTAGAGCATTCGGTTCATACCCGAAGGGTCATGTGTTCGAATCACATCTTCGCTACCAAAATAGAAATATGTATATAAGCATATTTCTATTTTTTTTCCTATTCAACAAAAAAACACATCAAAAATCAGATGTGCTTTTTGTATATAATATATTGCAAACTATTTTTCTTCAAATAAAATATTTAAAATATTAGGATATATAGTATTAGCATTATTTTTCCAATTTTCAACAATTTTTTTAGCTCTTTCTCTTGAACCAGCAAAAGTCTTTACCTCAAAAATAGTTTCATTATTTTCAACAATTTTTAAAGTTACAGTATAATTATTTTCATCTTTAGGAGTAAATTCTGCGATAACAGAAGATGCTTCTTCTATATTTGAAAATTCTTTTTTAAATATATTATCAGCTCTTAATTTTAAAATACCGGGCATAACATCTTTTGTTAATATATAGGCATTTTTACCTTCACTAGTTATCTTTAATACTTGTTCATCATCTTTTGTATATACACCTACTAGCTTTGAATCAATTAAATCTGTTAAGATTTGTTTAAAATAAAAATAATTAAGATTATTTATAGAAGAAATTATTTTAAACAATCCGTCCTGAATAATATCTCCATCAATAAGATTTAAGATATATAAAATTAATACTTTATTTTCAGCCAAAGTAGTAGTATTATTTGAATTTGAACTCATAAATAGCACTCCTTACTTTGAATATTTGTTAAATTATATCACAGTTGTAAAAAAAAGTAAAATAAATTGTGTAAAAAAACTTTAAAAATAGAGATAAACGTAGTATAATATTAGAGTAATTTATAGAGAAAGGAAATGATAATATGAAAAAAGGAAAAATAGTTTTAGTAGGTACAGGATTTGTAGGTATGAGTATGGCATATTCAATGTTAAATAGAGGAGGAATACAAGAGCTTGTTTTAATAGATATAGATAAAGATAAAACAATTGGAGAGGAAATGGATTTATCACATGGATTGCCTTATGCTCCTCAAAAAATGATAATAAAAGCTGGAGATTATGATGAATGTAAAGATGCACAAATAGTAGTAATTACAGCGGGAGTTGCACAAAAACCAGGTCAAACTAGACTAGAACTTGCAGAAGTTAATGCAAAAATAATGAAGGGAATAACTCAAAGTATTATGGCTAGTGGCTTTAAAGGAATAATAATTGTAGCAAGTAATCCAGTTGATTTGATGACATATGTAGTTGCAAAAGTATCTGGACTACCAAAAAATCAAGTAATTGGTTCTGGTACAGTATTAGATACAGCAAGATTAAGATATTTGATAGGACAATATTTAAAAGTATCAAGTAAAAATATACATGCATATATAATGGGAGAACATGGAGATTCTTCATTTGTACCATGGGATCATTGTTATGTAGGATGCAAAAAAATAATAGATGTTATGAAAGATAACAAACATCCAATGGAAAATTTAAATAAAATACATGAGGATGTAGTAAATGCAGCATATGAAATAATAGAGAAGAAAAAAGCTACATATTATGGAATTGGTATGGCATTAAATAGATTAGTAAGAGCAGTTTTAGATGATGAAAACTCAATATTAACAGTATCAACATATTTAGAAAATCAATATGGACAAGATGATATATATATTGGAGTACCAACAATTATAAATAAAAATGGTGTTAGAGAATTAGTAGAATTAGAATTAAATAAAGAAGAGCAAGAAAAACTAGATAATAGCTGTAAATTAATAAAAGAGATGAGAAAACAATCTATAGACAAAATAATTGACGAAAAATAAATATTTGCAATTTAAAAAAAGATATGTTAAAATATCAAAGTATAATTTGAGAGATAAAACCGTTAGAAGTTGAATTTTTAAAACTTTTCAACCAGACTAGAGAAAGGAATGATATAAGCATGGAAATAGCAAAATGGATATTGATTGTAATATATTTTATAATTGCAATTATATTAATAATACTAGCATTATTACAATCAAAGGAAGATTCTGGACTATCTTCAACTATTACAGGTTCATCAACAAATAATTTTTACGAGAAAAATAAAGGTAGAACTAAAGAAGGAAAACAAAAAAGATGGATGGTTATATTGTCAATAGTGTTTGCTATATTAACAATTGTATTGGGAATATTATACATGGCATAAAAATAAAGAGGGCGGTTTTATGATATAACCAGCCCTTTTTTATATATTAGGAAGTCAGCATGACTTTCCTAATATGTAAAAATACGTTGCACACAAATTTATTACATAAAAAAACGTTGCACAGAAAAATTGCACAGCAATTTTTGGCATCGACAAAAAATAGTAAGAAAGGATTTTTAATGAAAGAACAGGAACTGAAAGTTTTAAATTTAATAAAAGATAAAGATTATGCTCCAATGAGAGCTAAAGAAATTGCAATGGTAATGAGAGTACCAAAAAGTGAATATAATGAGCTTTTAAATATATTAGGAAAGCTAGAAATGGAAATGAAAATCCAAAAAAATAGAAAAAATCAATATAGACCAGTAGAAGAAGTGTATTATGATGGAATCTATAGAAAAAATCAAAAAGGATTTGGATTTGTAAAAATAGAAGACCAAGAAGATGAAATATATATATCAAAAGATAAATCATTAAATGCTTTAAATGGGGATAGAGTATTAGTAAAAATAATAGAGGAAAAAAATAAATTAAAAAAAGCAGAAGGTAAAGTTGTAAAGATTTTAAAACATGAAAAAGATACAATTGTAGGAAGATTTGAATATAACAAAAATTTTGGATTTGTTGTTCCAGATGATAAAAATTTTGGTACAGATATATTTATCTCTAAAAAGAATTTTGGAAAAGCGAGAAACAATCATAAAGTACTAGTAAAAATAATTAAATATCCTGAAAAAGGAAAAAAAGCAGAAGGAAAGATATTAGAAGTATTAGGAAATGTTAATGAAGCAGGAGTAGATATGTTATCTTTAATAAAAGAATATAAATTGCCATCAACATTTCCAGAAGCAGTTGTAGAAGAAGCAAAAAAATGTGGAAACAAAATAGATGAAAAAGATATTATAAGAAGAAGAGATCTAAGGAAAGATACTATATTTACAATTGATGGAGAAGATGCAAAAGACTTAGATGACGCTGTAAGGGTAACAAAATTAGAAAATGGAAATTATAAGCTAGATGTTCATATAGCAGATGTTAGCTACTATGTTAGACCTGATAGTATTCTAGATAGAGAAGCTTTAATAAGAGGTACTAGTATATATATGCTAGGTAGAGTTATACCAATGTTACCAAGGGAATTATCAAATGGAATATGTAGTTTAAATGCAGGTGAAGATAGATTTACTTTGTCATGTAGTATGGAAATAGATAATAAGGGAAATGTGATTTCTTCAGATGTATATAAAGCAGTTATAAATGTAACAGAGAGAATGACATATAAAAATGTTCAAAAAATACTAGATAATTCAGATGAGGAAATTGTAAATAGATATAAAAATTATATTGACGAATTTAAATTGATGGAAGAATTAGCGCTAATTCTAAAAAATAAGAGATTAGAAAAAGGATATTTGAATTTAGATATTCCAGAAAGTAAAATAGAGTTAGATATAGATGGAAGAGTAACAAATATAGAAAAATATGAAAATACTTTTGCAAATGAAATAATAGAACAATTTATGCTAACGGCGAATGAAACAATTGCAGAAAAATTTTTCTGGTTAGATGCACCATTTATTTATAGAGTTCATGAAAAACCAGATTATGAGAAAGTAAAAGAATTAAATAAATTTTTATTTAATTTTGGATTAAAAATTAAGGCTAATAAAGATAATATGTATCCAAAAGAATTTGCAAAGGTTTTAGAAGAGATAAAGGGAAAAGACGAAGAAAAGGTAATTTCTAATCTAATATTAAGAACATTAAAAGTAGCTAGATATGAATCAGAAAACCAAGGACATTTTGGAATTGCTAGTAAATATTATTGCCATTTTACATCACCAATTAGAAGATATCCAGATTTATTTATACATAGAGTTATTTCAAAATATTTGGAAAATAATTATGATGTAGATAATAAATTTATTGAGGATTATTCAAAACAAGCTGAAGAAAGAGCTAAACAATCTTCAGAAAGAGAGAATATAGCAACAAAAGTAGAAAGAGAAAGTGAAGATATTAAAAAGGCTGAATATATGGAAAGTAGAATAGGAGAAGAATATGAAGGCATTATTTCTTCTGTGACTTCTTTTGGGATTTTTGTAGAATTAGAAAATACAGTAGAAGGTTTAATTCGTTTTGACGATTTAGGTGATGAGTATTTTATTTATGATGAAGAAAGAAAAATGTTAATTGGTGAACATACGAAAACAACGTATAAAATAGGTGATAAAATAAACATTAGGGTAAAGGATGCAAGTAAGTTACTAAGAACAGTTGATTTTGAAAAAGCATAAGATAGATAACTCAAGTGGCTTTTTGATAGTTAAGGCTTTTACAAAATATTTATTTTTTAATGTTTAAATACTAATAATTTATAAATTATTAGTATTTAAACTTTTTTCTTAAGCAAGGCATAAAGCAACAATACTTAATATTATTGAGAATAAAGAAAAGATAATTACAGAAATACCACCAAATTTATTTTCATTTTTATATTCATATATTCCATAACCAATAGCTTCTTTTAAAGCATATAAGCAAAATAAAATAAAAATTACAAATTCCAAAAAATTAATCATAAAAACCTCCATAACATCAAAGAAAGATTAACTTTCTGTTAATAAAGAAGAAGACCTAATAGAAGAGTTTACAGTAACATTAAAAAAGCTATCCTTATATTTCTCACTCCAATTATAATCATAAAATTGGTTTAAAGTTAAAAAGTTTTTTCTAGCAATTTTTCCAAAACCATTTATATCAGAATTTAAAGCTTTAGAAGTTTTATATAAATATTCAGTAATTGCTGATTCTAAATAACTATTGCAAGAATCAGAAATTTGGTCTAACATAGTCGAGTCTAGATAATCAGCACCATCTTCCATAGAATAAATTCTTCCAGTAAATCGACAATCTAAAGTAATATAAGGAGTTCCGTTTGAAATATTTACCTTAACTTTAGGTTCTGTTAAAGGTGTTACATGTAAATCTATATAAGAATTAGATTTATTAGGATTTGGGACAGATATTAAAAATCCATCAACATTATTTCTAATTATAGAAAAACATAAAGTTTCTATAGAATCTAATTCACCTACTAAAACATCATCTTTAAAGATAGCAAGTCCTGTATTTTCAGCAGTTGATTGACCTGACAATGAAGAAGAATTTGACTTGGTACTTGAGTCATTTTCAGAATTAGTAGCTCCAGTATATTCTGTAGAATTATTTGTTACACCTCCTAATATTGCATATGGTTCACAAGAATGGCATATTAAGCTATCAAAAAAATCACCAATTGTCGCATTAGAAGTAAAACCAGTATAACTACTTGAAGCCGAAAATACCTCATAATATTTAGTAATTAGATTTTCAAATAAGGGTTTAGATTGTTCTAAATAATATCTAGCAGAAGTTTTAGAAATTACAATATTTGTAGAAGGTCGTATTTGTGTATCATTAGTTAAAGTATAAATCTCATCAGAAATACCTCTGGTTGCAAGTTCTTCTGAAAAAGCAATAACTTTACAGTGTGAAAGATTAACTGATTTTCCAATATAAGTATTAATAAGATTAATACCAGAACTAATAGAAGAAGCATCTACTGTATATATAATAGATGGAGACTGTTCAGAAGTTCCTGATTCTGAGACAGAAGAAGGGTTTGTAAATTGAAAACTAATTTTTAAATTATTTTTATCTGAAACATCTATTCCCATAGCAACCACAACACTTAGGTTATCAATATTTAAAGTAGAATATGATTTAGAAAAAGCAAGAAGAAGCATAATGATTAATATAATAATAAAAATTTTTTTAAATATTTTGTTCATTATTTGAATTCAACTCCTTTTTCTTTTTTTTCTTTAAATAAGCAAGGATTAATAGTGATAATCCTAAGAATATAGAAATAATAATTACCATATAATTATAAATATAATCTTCAATAAACTTAGAAATAGCATAATTGGCAGGGAGTAGACTTATAGCAAAGATTAGTAATCCAAATACAAAGATGATAGGCTTTTCATCATTAATATTTGTGATTTTTTTGAATATTGATATTGATATTTTTGAAACTATACTCAGATAGCAAACCATCTGTAAAATCCATATAAGCAGAAATATAGATTCCAACCTTTGAAAAAATTTACCAAATTCAATATGGCGTGCAGCAGAGTATAAAGGCATTATTTGATTTGTATACATTAAAGAGATAAACATAAATAAAATAATTGAAATGCATAGTATAAAATATATTGTTCCTAAAATAATAGAACTTAAATATATTTTTTTCATTTTTTGTGGTTCTTTTAAATATGGTGGCAAAAAATATAGTAAAGTAATACCACCAAATGCTCCTAAATTGCCTAAGCCTGTAACAAAAGTATCAAATAATCCATCTCCAAAAATAGGAAATATATTATCTAAAGAAAAGTTTTTGATATTGGCTACAAATAGAAATATAATACTAATAACCACCAATGGAATTATTAATAAATTAACTTTTGCAATAGAAGAAAAACGATGTTGTAAAGCTATGCAAATTACAATAATAAATGTAAGTATTATAAAAATTAAACTTGTCATAGGATAATATACTATTTTTAGACATTCACAAAAGTTTCTAAGAAGAATACTACTACTAAAAATAAAATAAAAAATAAAAATAATTCCTATAAAACTCTTTAGAGATTTTCCACCTAAATATTCAGCTACATCTACAATATCATTTCCGAGGGAATTTTAATAATAATTTATAAATCAAGAAGGTTATAAATAAAGCAATTATTCCAACATATATGAGATTAATAATAGTAGCTGTTTTTGTAGAGTCGAGCATACTTCTTGGAAGTGCAACTAAAGTATATGCTACAAATATTCCTAATACTATGCTAATTGCTTCAACTGCACTTATTTTAGAGTTCTCCATAAGTACTCCTTTCATAAATAATTTATTATAAATTGAGTTTGTTAGCTATTTTTCCATTTCATAGAAATATGGCCTTGCTTAGTTGATTTTTTAGCATTTAAAAATCCAGAACGATATTCTCTTTTCCAAATAGGAGGTAGATAATAAGAACTACCTTTTACATGTTCAAGAGGAGAAACTCCTATTGTATAAGGAACACCGAAAGATTTTGAATCACACATAGCTACCATATAAATAAATAGACCAAGTGCAATTCCTAAAAATCCACAAAGATATCCTAGAAATATAAAAGCAAATCTATAAACTCTTAAATGAAATCCAAATGCATAATCAGGAATAGCAAAAGAGGCTGTACCAGTAATTGCTACTACAATGATTAAGATAGGACTTACTATACCAGCACTAACAGCTGCTTGTCCCATAACTAGAGCTCCAACAATACCTATAGTAGGACCTATTGGTGAAGGTACCCTTAGACCAGCTTCACGAATTAGTTCAAAAGAAATTTCTAGAACTAATAACTCAAAAATAATAGGAAAAGGTACATTAGCACGTGAGGCTAAAATCGAAAATAGTAGTTCTGTAGGTAATATTTCTTGATGAAAGCTGGTAACAGCTATATACAAACCAGGTAATAATAAAGTAATAAAAGCTGCAATTAATCTTATAAACTTTGTAAAATTAGAAAAAAGAGCTTTTTGGTTTTTATCATCTGGTGAGCTTAAAAAATCAGATAAAATGGCAGGAGTTATAACAGCATAAGGAGATCCATCTACTAGTAAAATTACTCTACCATCTAATAAATAACTAGCCGCTTTATCAGGTCTTTCTGTAGAAATCAATTGAGGAATATTAAGATTACTAGAATCTGTTATTAATTGTTCCAACTGGCCAGCTGATAAGATAGAATCAACATCTAAATTATTTAATCTAAACTTTACTTCTGCTATTAAATCATCATTAGCAAGTCCAGAAACATAGCAAACACCACATTTTGTTTTAGTTATATTACCAAGGTTTAAATTTTCAATAACTAAATTTTCATTATTTACAAATCTTCTAATGAGAGAAGTGTTAGTTCTTATATTTTCAACAAAAGATTCATGAGGTCCTTTTATAACTATTTCATTACTAGGTTTTTCTATTCCCCTTTGCTTAAAACCTTTTACTTCTATATCAAATGCTACATTTAAAGTGTCAACTAATAAAGCACAATTTCCAGAATTAATTCCTGTTATAACATCTTCAAAATATGAAACTTGTTTTATAGCATTTTGAGGAACTAAACAACTAGAAATATAATTAGCTAGATTAAATTTTTTTACTTTTCTAACTGTAATATTATTGGCAACAGCTTCAGAAATGACTTTATTTTGAGAACTGTCAAATAGGTTATTTCTATTTCGCATCATTAAAGGTTCTAAAATAAATTCGTTCATTATTTCAGTGTTAACCATTCCATCAATAAAGATTAAAAGTGCATGATATTGTTTCCCTTTTGCAATTAGCATAAAATCACGAAAAATAATATCAGAATTTATTAAAAGATTGTATTTTGTTTTTAAGTATTCTGAATTTACTGATACACTAGGGAAAATTTTTGTTTCTTTATTTTCTTTGCCAGTTAAATCATTATCAGTGTAATTCTTTGTGTTAGTGTCTTCTATTAAATTAAAATTATATGTTTGTTTATTTGTAGGAGTGTAAGTAAAAAATGAAGAAATTATGTCTTTTATGCTCATATGAATGTCTCCTTTTTATTGTGATTTGAAAACTGTAACAACCATATGTTATTATTCTCAAACAAAATTTATTTCCAAAGATGTTGATATATTAATATTTTATAAATTTTTCGGCTCAATACGATATTTAAGAATTTGTAACATAATTTATTGAGCCTCTTTCACTCAGACCCTCTCGTACCCTCGAGTACCGTGAACATCCCTCCATAAATCATGTAACAAATTCTAAAACATCTCCAATCACATTCAAAATTTATAAAATATTAATATATCAACATCTTTGAAAATAAATTTTGGCTGTGAATTGTAACCATTATATATATTATTAGTAAATTTTTTAAAATTATACTAGTTTTTACATCATAAAAATGATATAATTAATTCATAGTGAAATATTACAAAAATCAAATTTAATATTTTATGAAAGGAAAATAATAATATGAAAGAAGAATTAAAAGATAAAATAACTTCAGTAGTATTATTTTTAGTAATAATAGGAATTTTTGCAGTTATAACTGTTTTTGTAATGATAGCAATTCAAGAGCTAAAGGGTGGAAATGAAGAATTAGCTTTTGTTGAAAGTGAAAATATTTCCGGAAATAATAAAACTGTAGATGATGACATACAAACACCACAAATTGTTGAAAATCCAATAAATAAAATTGAAAGTTCAAATAGTAATACAAATAATTATTCAAATGTAGAAGTAGATAAATATTTTTATAATCAATTAGATGAAGAATCAAGGATAATTTATAGAGCTTTTGAAAGTAATAAAGAGAAGATGAAAACAGGGACATATCAAATAGAGCTAGGTACAAGTTTTTCTGATGTATTGTCACAAAGTAATGGACAAGAAAAACTAGGAGAATATTATCAATCAGCTATAGAGGCATATACTTATGATAATGCAGAAGTTTTCTATTTAAGTCCTAAAAAAATGTTTTTAAATATAGAAACAACAACTAAAGATGGAAATGAGACATATAATGTATATATAAATTCTGGAAATGAAGCAAACTATTTAGCAGATGAATTTAATTCTGAAGAAAAAGTTAATCAAGCAATAGCACAAATAGAAAGTGTAAAAAATCAAATATTACAAAACAAAACTGGAAATACATATGAAGATATAAAAATGGTGCATGATTATTTAGTAGATAATATAGATTATGATAGTAGCTTATCAAAATCTAATATATATAATATCTATGGAGCTTTAGTTAATAAAGAATGCGTATGTGAAGGATATGCAAGAGCATTAAAATATTTATTAGATGAATTAAATATATCTTGTGTTTTAGTAATTGGAACTGGAAGAAATTCACAAGGACAAACAGAAAATCATGCTTGGAATTATGTACAAGTTAATGGATCATGGTATGCGGTAGATGCAACATGGGATGACCCAGTTATAATAGGAGGAGGAAACGCAGGAACAGATGAAAAATATAAATATTTTTTAGTAGGCTCAGACGAAATTAATCAAGATCATAGTCCAAGTGGACAATTTACAGAAGGTGGAAAAACATTTCATTATCCAAATTTAAGTAGTTCTAGTTATTCAAATTAAAAAATCAATAACAATTGCCATTGACTTTAAATGTTATAAACAGAGGGAGTTATTAAAAAGTGAGCTATTGTCTTTGTATTTATCAATTATGAAAGAACTTTAATAAAAAGAAAGGAGTAAGTTGTTATATATTAAACAACAATATAATATGTTATTAGATGAAATATTTGGAAATAAGATAAAAGTATATGCATTTGTTGGGCCATCAGGTACAGGGAAAAGTTATAGAGCTCAAATGGTAGCTAGTGAAAAAAATATCAGTTATATTATAGATGATGGTTTATTAATAAAAGAAAACGAAGTTTTAGCAGGAGAATCTGCAAAAAAAGCTCCAACAAAAGTGGGAACAGTAAAACATGCATTATTTTATGAAAAAGAAGAAAGGGATAAAATAGTAAAAGTATTAAAAAAAGAAAGACCACAAAGTATATTAATATTAGGAACATCTGATGGAATGGTTCAAAAAATAGCAGCAAATTTGGGATTACCAGAAATAAGTGAATATATATATATAACAGATGTAGCAACAAAACAAGAGATGGAAACTGCTAAGAGAATAAGAGTAACAGAGGGTAAACATGTTATACCAGTACCAACTTTTCAGATAAAAAAAGATTTTTCAGGATATTTGCTAGATCCACTACAAATATTTAAATCAAAAGGTAAAGGTCAAAAACCATATATATCAGAAAAATCAATAATAAGACCAACATTTAGTTATCTTGGAAAATTTACTATATCAGATTTAGTATTTAGACAAATATTAGAATACATAGCAGTTCAGACACAAGCTATATACAAAATATCCAGAACAAGAGTAGAAAATTATGGAGAAGGTGCAAAAATATATGTTGAAGTTACTGTTATGTATGGATATAATGTTGTTGAAGGAATAAAAGATTTCAAAAAAAGAGCAAGAAAAGAAATTGAAAAGTTAACTGCAATGAATGTTGTAGAATTAGATGTGGTAGCTAAAAATATTTATGTACCAGAAAAGCAAGATTAAGAAAAGAGGAAGTTATATGTCGTTTATAGTTGCAATTGATGGTCCTGCAGGAGCAGGAAAGGGAACAATAACTAAATTAGTAGGAGACAAATTGAATTTAGTTAATATTGATACAGGTGCGACATTTAGATGTGTTGCATTATGTATGTTAAGAGAAAATATAAAAATTCAAGAAGAAGATAAAATAGAAGATATGTTAAATAAAATAAATATAGAAATGAGACCAAATGATGAAATATTTTTAAATGGAGAAAATGTAACTAAAAGAATTAGAGAAAATGATGTAAATGATTTTGTTTCTCCAATTTCAACTATACCTGTAGTAAGAAATAAATTATTAAATTTACAAAGAAACATTGCAAAGGGACAAAATATCATTATGGAAGGAAGAGATATTGGTACAGTTGTATTTCCAAATGCAGATGTAAAAATATATTTAGATGCAACACCAGAAGAAAGAGCAAGAAGAAGGATTTTACAAAATAAAGAAAAAGGTATAGATGTTACTTATGAAGAGGTGCTTGAAAATATAAAAGACAGAGATAAAAGAGATTCAACCAGAAAAGTTGCACCTTTAAAAAGGGCAGAAGATGCTATATATTTGGATTCTACAAATTTAAACATTGAGCAAGTAGTGGATAAAATAATTAAAATTATAGAAGAAAAAAGAAAATGAACTAGTAGATAAAGAAAAAATAAGATAGTAGAGGAAGTGTAAAAAAGACGTGAAAAAGAAAAAAGTTTTTAAAGAAATCGTAAAATGGATAGTAAGAGGAGCTTTGTATATATGGTTTAAGATTTTTTATCAAGCAGAGATAAAAGGATTAGAAAATGTACCTAAAGAAGGTCCAGTTATATTTTGTGGGAATCACAGAAGTTATTTAGACCCACCTCTAATGGTAGTAACAGCAAAAAGAGATATGAAATTTTTAGCAAAAGAAGAATTATATAAAAATAAGTTTTTAGCATTTTTAGGTTGGGCTTTTGAAGCTATACCAGTAAAAAGAGATGAAAAAGATATATCTGCAATAAAAAAATCTTTAAAAGATTTAAAAGAAGGAAATTGTATTGCATTATTTCCAGAGGGAACCAGAAATGGTTTAGAAAAAGGAGAAAAAGTAAAAGATGGAGTAGCCTTTTTTGCAGTTAGAAGTGGAGCAAAGGTTGTACCTTGTGGAATAAAAGGAGGAACAAAAGGGCATCACAAAATTACTATTACATATGGAAAACCATTAGATTATTCAAAGAATAAAGGAACTAAAGATAAAAATGTTTTAGACAATATAACAAAAGAAATAATGGACAACATAATTGAGTTGACAAAATAGATTATTTGATATATAATTTTATAAGCTTATTATGGAGAGATAGGCGTTTTTCAAGAAAACTTTGGAAAACGTCTTAAGTTATGAAAAAGAAAAAGAGAGAGGAGTAATAAAATGAACAACCAAAAAATAAGAAATATAGCAATTATTGCACACGTAGATCATGGAAAAACTACATTAGTAGATGGTATGCTTAAACAAAGTCATGTATTTAGAGAAAATGAACAAGTATCAGAAAGAATAATGGATTCAAATGATTTGGAAAAAGAAAGAGGAATTACAATTCTTTCTAAAAATACATCTGTTATGTATAATGATATTAAAATAAATATTGTAGATACTCCTGGACATGCAGATTTTGGTGGAGAAGTAGAAAGAGTTTTAAAGACAGTAGATGGTGTTTTACTATTAGTAGATGCTTTTGAAGGTGCAATGCCACAAACAAGAGAAGTTCTAAAAAAATCTTTAGCTCTAGGATTAAAACCAATTGTTGTTATAAATAAAATAGATAGACCAGGAGCACAACCTGAAAAAGTTGTAGACCAAGTAATAGAATTATTTATAGAATTAGATGCAAGTGATGAACAACTAGAATTCCCAGTTGTATATGCATCAGCTAAAAATGGAATTGCAAAGATGAATTTAAGTGATGAAGCTACAGATTTACATTGCTTATTTGAAACAATTGTAAATACTATTCAAGCTCCAAATTGTGATGAAGAAGGACCAGCACAAATGTTAGTATCAAATATTGATTATGATGATTATGTTGGAAGAATTGCAATAGGAAGAGTTGAAAGAGGTATTATAAAAGTAGGAATGCCAGTTGCAATATGTGGAAAAGAAGATAAAATAACACAGGGAAGAATTGCAAAAGTATATACACATGTTGGATTAAATAAGGTAGAAGTAGAGGAAGGAAAAGCAGGAGACATTATAGAACTTGCAGGTTTACCAGATATTAATATAGGTGATACAATTTGTGATTTTAATCATCCAGAAAAAATACCATTTGTAGATATTGATGAACCAACTGTATCTATGACATTTAGTGTAAATAATGGACCATTTGCAGGAAAAGAAGGACAATTTATTACATCTAGACATATTAGAGATAGATTGTTTAAAGAATTAGAAAGAAATGTATCTTTAAGAGTAAAAGAAACAGATTCACCAGATTCTTTTGAAGTATCAGGAAGAGGAGAATTACATTTATCAGTATTGATTGAAACAATGAGAAGAGAAGGATTTGAACTATTAGTATCTCGTCCAAAAGTTATATATAAAGAAATTGATGGTGTAAAATGTGAGCCAATTGAAGATTTAGTAGTAAATGTACCTGATGATTGTGTAGGTAATGTTATTGAAAAATTGGGTAGAAGAAAAGCTGAAATGGTAAATATGGAACCAGCTGAAGATGGACATACAAAAATTGAATTTAAAATTCCAGCAAGAGGATTAATAGGTTATAGAACAGAATTTTTAACTGATACAAAAGGTGAAGGAACTATGAACCATATATTTGATTCATATGAACCATATAAAGGTGATATTCAAGCACGTGTAAGAGGAACTATTGTGGCTTTTGAAAATGGAAAATCTGTAACATATGGATTATATAATGCACAAGATAAGGGTGATTTATTTATAGGACCTGGTGTAGAAGTATATGAAGGTATGATTGTTGGATTAAACTCAAGAGGAGAAGATTTAGCAATTAATGTATGTAAAGAAAAACATTTGACAAATACAAGGGCTTCTGGTTCAGATGAGGCTTTAAGATTAGTTCCACCAATTCAAATGTCACTAGAAAAGGCTATTGAGTTTATTCAAGATGATGAATTGGTAGAAGTAACACCAAAATCAATTAGGTTAAGAAAGAAAATTTTAGATACTAAAGAGAGAGAAAGAGCAAATAGGAATAAGTAACACTTTATTCTAAAATAGTGTTACTAGATAATAGTTTGTAAATAATATAATCCGGAATCATTGTAATTATAATATTTTCATTAAATTGTTCGGTTCAATACGAATTATAAGAAACTCTAAAACAATTTTATGGCACCCTTTCACTTAGTCCTCGCTATTGCTCGACGCGAACATTTTCCATAAAATCATTTAAGAGTTTCTAATATAATTCTCCAATCACATTCACAATTAATTCAAATATTATAATTACAATGATTCTGGATATTTAAATAGTAACTATCTAGTAGCAGAATAATTAAAAACCACAAAAAAGATTGACATAATCCTAAAAAAGAGATATAATAGGAAAAAATATTTGAATAAGGAGGAACTGATATGAGTAAAATAGAAAGAACCTCCGAAAATCAACGGAGGTGCGTACTAAATGGCGACAATGGGTGTGAATCTTGCCAAGAAAAAATGTGCCCATATATCTATTGTCAAAAAGTAGATTGTATGGATTGCACATTAAGGCTAGGATGCCCAATGTGTCAAGGTACCTGTGAAGAATGTATATATCATACAGGATGTGTGACATATACATTGGGAAGTTGATGTAAAAAGAACCGATTATTAAATTCGGTTCTTTTTATTGAATAGGAAAAATCAAGTTTTTCATATTCAATAAAAAGACAACGTTGCACAGAAAAATTGCATTTCCTATAATTAGATTAAAAGTTTGATTAATTAAAGATAATGTTGTATACTAAATAAAAATTATAAGACATTGACTAGAAATCAAAAGGAGAATATAAAAAGTGAGTAATATAAGTGAAAGTAGTATTGAAAAAAATGATTTAAAAAGAGATGAAAATAAAGAACAAAAATTAAAAGCTTTTAAGATAATTATATTTAAACTAAATCAAGAACAAAGAGCAGAGAAAAAATTTTATAAAAGAAGAAAAATAAATTTAAAGTTAAAGAGAAATATAGAGAAAGCTTTAGAATTATCACCAGATGACATAGGTTTAAAAATAAATTTGATGTATACATATATTAATTTAAACGAGTTAGATAGTGCAAGAAATATGGGAGATGAATTATTATCAAAAACTGATTTAAAAAGTGTATTTAATGGAGTATCTATTATAGAAGAAAGAACAGGAAATTATGATAAAGCTATAGAATGTATAGAGAAGATTCTAGAAAAAGAACCTAATAATCAAGCATTAAGAAAAAGAATAGAAATACTTAATTGTAAAAAGGACAACATACCAATTGATAAAAACTTATTTGAAAAAGAAAAAATATATAGAAAAATAGCTACTTTAGAAAGAAAAGTTATAAGTATGTCAGAAGAACAGCAAGGAGAATTTGCAAGAAGAGGAGAAAAAGCAAATAAGAATGAAATTGTTAGACAAAATTTTGTAAAAGTATATAAACAAATAGGCGAAATTGCTAAATCAATGGTGGAACAATATCCAGATGAAGTAGTTGCAAGAGAGAAATTAGTAAAATCTTTATATATTATTGGAGATAAAGAAGAAGCTGAAAAAGAAATAGAAGCACTTTTAAAAGTATATGATAAAGATGAAATAGGATTGTGGTATCTTTCAAAAATACAAAGAGATAATCATAATTTAGAAGGAGAAAAAGAAGCATTAGAAAGAATTTTAGATAATTCACAACCTGGAGAACAAATAAGCGTACAACAGAGATTAGAAAAAGTAAATAATTTGATAGAAAAGAAAAAAATCAAGGAAAAAAGAGAGGAAGAAATTAGAGCAAGCTATACAGAGGATAGACGAAAAGAGTTTATAGCAGATATTCAAAAAGAATTTTTACATGGAAATATAAATCAAAATGAAATAGATGAAAAGATAGAAGAAGCTAGGAAATATCCTAATTTTGATGAGAGTTTGATAGAAATATTAGATATAAAATCAAAAATGACAGGAAATAAAGATGAAAAAATAAATAAGTTAGAGGAGTATGTCAATACAGAAGAAACAATTACAAAAGAAGGATATAAAAATGTTTTAGATGCTATTTCAGAAACTAGAGAAGAAATAAGAAAAGACGAAATGATTGAAAAATATGTAGATAAAAAACAAGAAACAGAAAAACAAGAAAGAAAAGAAAAAAGTCAACAACAAAGAGAATATTCCAAGGAAATTATTGAAAGATTAAATAAAGGAGAAATTACTAAGGAAGAATTACCAGAAATAGTAAAGAAACTAGAAACTTCTATAGATAGAACAAAAGCGATATTTTTAATAACAAAGCTATATGAAATCTTATATGGAAGAAGAGAAGCTAGTAAACAATTAATAAAATATACATATTTATCAGATTTATCACCAAAAGAGAAAAGAACTATGGCAGAAATGCAAAAAGCGCTAACAAGTGGAAAAAAAGAAAAAGGAAAAACTAGAAAAATAAAAGACACATATAAGAAAAAAGAACAGAAACAACAAAGATATGTTAAAAAAGTACAGAAGGAAAAAATAAAACAATTTTTAGATGAAGGTAAGAGTGTAAAACAAATATTTAATTTATTAAAAGATAGTGGAATAGCATTAAGTACAATAACTGCTGTTAAAGGACATTATATTAAAGGGGATGAAGCTTTAGAAAAGGAAAGACGAGAAGAGGAAGAAGACGCAAAAGCTTTATTAAAAGGAGGATATACACCAGAAGAAGTATATGAATTTTTAGAATATAATTTGCCAATATCTAGTCTGAAAAATATGGATAAAGAAATAAGGAAAGAAGAAGAAGGAATAGAAATTTAAAAATATATGGAGGAATTATAATTGAATAATATAGAACTAAAAAAAATAAAAGAAAAAGCATTAGAAGAACATATACCAATAATTATGGATGAAACTTTAGAAGTGATTGAAAAATATTTAAGCAAAAATAAACCTAATAGTATATTAGAGATTGGAACTGCTGTTGGATATTCTGCAATATGCTTTACAGAATTTTTAGCAGAAAATGGTGTAATTGATACTATTGAAAGAGAGGCAGATAGAGTAAAAGAAGCAAAAATCAATATTAAATTAGCAGAAGTAGAAGATAAAATAAATATATATGAAGGTGATGCGGTAGAAATTTTGCCGACTTTGAATAATAAATATGATGTTGTATTTATAGATGCAGCTAAGGGAAAATATCCATTTTTCTTAAAAGAAGCCTTAAGAATGATTAACAAAGATGGTATCATATTTGCAGATAATATCTTATACAAAGGTTATGTTATGAGCGATTATAATAAACATAAACAAAGGACAGCTGTTAGAAATTTAAGAGAATATATAAAAGAAGTAAGCGAAAATCCAAATCTTGAAACTGAAATTTTAGAAGTTGGAGATGGATTGGCTGTAAGTAGAAGAACAAATCGGAAAGCCTTAAAATTTATATTAATTTTATCTTTTCTCTTTAGCTTTCCGTAAATTTATTCTGTGCCAAATTTATGTAATAAATTTGTGTGCAACGTATTTTTATATATTAGAAAGTCAGCATGACTTTCCTAATATATAAAATAAAAAGCTCCTGGGAAATGACCTGGGAGCTTTTTGTCAATTAGCTTACAATTATGGCAAATGAGCCAGGTAAGCTTAAAAAGTTTTTGAGCGTTCCGTTACAAAAGTTGGTTTGAGGAAACCTGAGTAGTCAAATTCATTCTTAGGATTTGTGTCAGGATAATATCCGCTGATGTGGACTTTTTTATTATCAAAGCCAAAAATTTTATCTAATTTTTTGGTTCTTCTAATCTTGTATTCTCGATGATTAGCTGGTCCTGTTTCAGCGTACATATGTTGGGCAATAGTTCGAATTTGAATTTCACTAAAGATTCTAATAGAAGAATCAGATTTTGAAATTAATTCGAAGCAGATATGGTAAGATTGATACCCTTCATCCTTTGGAAAATGAATGTAATCTTTCCCCAAGTTACTTAATTTGGGAATGAGAATCTTTGAATCAGGAATAAGAACGTTAGGGTGCTTACTCTGATCAAAATTGCTTTGAGATACTGATTTGTCAGGAATTGACAAGTTTACGTATAGTGGAAAATCTTTGTCACTATTCAATTTGGAAAATGTTTCCATGATTTCTTCAGCAATTTCATACCCTATTCTCAATGTTTTTTGAGAGTTTTCTTCTAGCAGGATTATCCGCAAAGCGGGCAAATCTTTAATTTCTGGAGACAGCCCATCTTGTACTCTTTCATATCTCTTGTAAAGTTCACTTAAAAAGCTTTTAAACCTCTGAGAAGTACAAAATTTAAGTTCGCTATGTTTTGACTCAATTAAATTAAAACATTCTGAACTTATTTTAGACATCATTTTCATGTATGTGTGAGCCTTTTTTCGAATTTGGGCTGATTCAAATAACTGAGAAGCCATTTGTAAAAGCAGAAAATCCTTTGCCGTGAAGTTTTGTGAGATTTTACTACTAAAAAGTTCCATAATTTCAGGAATGCTGTTACCGGTGTACAGAGATTCCCGAAACAAATTTCCAACTAACTGTTCCTGTTCTGTCATGTTATAATGCTCCTTTCTTTTTTTGACATACAAAACATAGTTACATATATCATATTATACCAAAAAAAGGACAAAAAGTAAACATAACATAAAAAAAGAGTGTATTTAATTTATGATAAAATCACCTTAAAAGTTTAGAAACGAATATTTCACCCTAGATGTATAAAAATAGAAA
>CALYAB010000026.1 GCA_944393395.1 uncultured Clostridia bacterium | reverse complement strand
CTTACTACAAATGAAATAAATAATAGGTTGCAAGGAAAGTATGCTGAAGATATAAATAGTTTTGATATGGTTCAAAAAGAAATTTTAAAAATGTCACAATTTTTTGCTAATGGAATTGTAAGGCAATTTCCTAATTTATTTTAAATATTAGTAAAGTGAAGATGACATTCTAATATATAAAATACATTAATAAAGTCTTGTATCTAACAATTTACAAGGCTTTGCTTACTGTTAATAATATAAATAAAAATTTCATTTTATTGCTAAAAAATGCAATATTTTAAAAGAATTACTTATTGATAATTTCATATAAATAGTATATAATAAATAAGTACATGGGGATGTACATGGTTTCGACATAATACTAGAAGGATAGATAGCAAGTAGTGGATTCTCGTTGGCCACTTAAAAAAACGGGAAATTAAATATAAACGCAGAAAATAATAATGAGTATGCTTTAGCTGCCTAAGGCGGCTACGCTTTACTAGATGTTCCTACGCATTTAGATAAAGTGTCATATTAGTAGGAAACAAAGCTACTTTTGCTTTGGAAGTAGTGGGTATTTAAAAGCTATATCTAAATTAAACCTGTTTATTGGTGTGATTTAGATGAATATAAAAAATAAACTAAACTTGTAGAGTTCTATTTGGAAGGTATTATGGACAGGAGTTCGACTCTCCTCATCTCCACCAAAAGACATAATTGTTGAACTTTTACTAAAATGAGATCAATCCTGTAGCAGATTGATTTTGCCCAAGTTTACTTTTTAAATAGAAAAATAATTGGCTAAAGAAGTAAAAAATATACTTCTTGAAAAATATGTTAATATATTATAAAATATAAAACATAGGAATTTCTATGTTTTATATTTTAGTTCACTAACTAGTGAGAGGTATCCCCTGTTAGTTTTAACATATATATATTAGCAACAAATGTAGGAGGTATATGATTATGAAAGATGAGAAAAAAATGCAAAAAGAAGAATTTTCCGTAATTCGGTTATGGAATGTAGTATTTATAATAGCTATTGTTTCTTCATTGCTATGGCTAAAAAAACCCTTAGAAATAGTATGGGTTTTGGGGTTAAATATAGTTATATTAATACTAATTTGCTTTATAATACATATAGAGGCAAATAAAAAAATGGTGAAGGGATATTTAGCCATTTCAGTATTAGTAATACTAAACATAATATTAGCAGTTATAATGCTAATATTAAGAATTCTTTAAATAAGTCATGACAAAAAACTTCTTTTTGAAGTTTTTTTTGTTATATAGTAAAGAAATAATAGGATGAGATTTTTTTCCTATATAAAATAGAGAGTTGAAATCAACAGAATTTAAAGAATTAGAAAAAATAAAAAAATTGATTACATTTGACGTATACTATTTTATAACAGAAGTAGAGTAAAGTTGAATGTTTACGTAAAATATGGTATAATAGAATATATATGGCAATGACCATATGTAGCTATTGTTTATTCAAAAATATGGAGGTAATTTTATGTACAAAACAATCTCAAAACAAAATGAAAGAAAAGCAACGGGTTATGATTATGGTCTTACAGGTCTGTCCATTCTTTTGGATGGAAGAGACTGGGGATGGGAAAAACCAGATGAGAATCATAAAAAAGTGATTCTTGTAAATCCGGATGATTGTCGGGAAAAAATCAATGGTATGGGGCTGATCTCTATATGGAGAGGCACAGGCCACTCCGAATGGGAAGCTTTACTAGCAAAATGGTTTATTGAGGCGGTAAAGACTGCGATTGAAAATGGTGAAAAAGAAGCTGATATTACACATATGTTCAATAGAGATTTTTTAGCTTCAAAAAACCGGGTATTTACAAAAGAACAGGTGTATGATCACCTGATTAAGTGGTTTTCCATCGTAAAAGACAGTGATGAGGAATTGAAAGTAAGATTCCGAATTTAACAATGAAGGTGTCCTAGAATTAGGACACCTTTTCCTATACAAGAACGTCGCTTTGCTCTGACAATTATCAAATTAAACTTTTACATGTAAAATTAACATCAAAATATTAAATTGTTCGTTAAGAATTCACCAAAAAATAACACAAATCACTTGTAAAAAAACATATAATGTTGTAAAATACTCATGTATTACAAATATGGCTAGGAGGAAGATGAAATAATGAGATTTGTAACAGATGAAAAATCAAAAGAAGAATATAAAAAATTTTTAGAAGGACATGAAAGATGTAATTTTCAACAATCACTAGAATGGGCAGAAGTAAAAAAGCCAAACTGGAAACCAGAAGTCATTTTGGCAGAAGATGAAAATAAAAATATAATTGGTTCTTTATGTGTATGGGTAAGAAAAATGCCGATATTTGGAAACATGATGTATTCATCAAGAGGACCAGTATGTGATATACATGACGAAAATGTAATGAAACAAATTACAGAAGGGGCAAAAGAGCTAGCTAAGAAATATAATGCATTTGTTTTAAGAATGGAACCAGATATATTAAGTAAGGATCAAGAATTTAGAAAAATAGTTACTAATTTAGGATATAAAATAAAAGATGATGCAAAAGACTTCAAAGATGAAATACAACCAAGATATGTGTTCCGTCTAGATATAAAAGATAAAACAGAAGAAGAAATAATGGCAGGATTCCATCAAAAATGGAGATACAACATAAGGTTAGCAGGAAGAAAAGGCGTAACAGTAAAAGATGGAACAAAAGAAGATTTAAAAGACTTTCATAGAATAATGATAGAGACAGGAGAAAGAGATGGATTTATAATTAGACCATTAGAATATTTTGAAAAAATGTATGATTGTTTAGGTCCAGAGCATATGAAAGTACTAATGGCATATTATGATGGAGAGCCAATCTCAGGAGTTATACCAATTTTTTACGGTAATAAAACATGGTATTTATATGGAGCAAGTAGTAACAAACATAGAAATTTAATGCCAAATTATTTATTACAATGGGAAATGATAAAAATGGCTATTGCTAGAAAAGATGATATATATGATTTTAGAGGAGTGTCAGGAGTGATTGACGAAAGTCACCCTCAATATGGACTATATAGATTTAAAAAAGGATTTGGAGCAACATTTACTGAATTTATAGGAGAAGTATATTATCCTTTTAAACCATTAAGATACAAATTATATAAATTTTCAGAAAAAGCATTCAGAACATTAAGACAATTAAAAAGAAGAAGTTTGAATCATTAGGGACGTGCCAAAATGGACATTTTTTGTCCAAAAGGGACAGACCTAATAAATTAAATAGATAAATTATAACTAAAAATTTAAATATATAGAAATAATAAATTACAGAGTTAGTTTATAAAATGGAAGTAGAGGGACTGTCCCTTTTGGACAAAAAATGTCCATTTTGGCACGTCCCCAACAGACCAGAAAGGAAAGAAATGAAAGCTTTAGTTATAGAAAAAAAAGATTTAGTACATAATATAGAACGAATAAAGAAACATGCTGAATTAAACGGACCAGATGATAGTGGCAGAAATGTAAAGATAATAGCTGTGGTAAAAAGTAATGGTTATGGTTTAGGTATTGTTGAGTTTACCAAATTTTTAATTGATAATGGAATATCTTTCTTTGCAGTGTCAACAGTAGAAGAGGCTTTAAAATTGAGAAATGCAGGAATAAAACAAGATATTTTAATGTTGTCTACAACAGCTATAAAAGAAGATGTTAAAAAATTAGTTGATAACAATATAATTATTTCTATAGGTTCAAAGGAAGATATAAAAGTTGCTGAAGAAATAGCAAAAGAAGAAAAGAAAAGAATAAAAGCTCATTTAAAAATAGATACAGGATTTGGTAGATATGGCTTTATTTATTCAGATAGAGATTCTATGGTGGAAGCATTAAAAAGCATAGAAAACCTAGAAATAGAAGGTACATTTTCACATTTTTCTGTAAGTTTTTTTAATGATAAATATACAAAATTACAGTTCGACAGATTTATAAATGTAATTGAAGTTTTAAAGATGAATAATATAAAAACAGGAATGTTGCATATATGTAATTCATCAGCTTTTATAAAGTTTCCAAATATGCATTTAAATGCAGTAAGAGTAGGGTCAGCTTTTTTAGGAAGAATAGCATTTAGAAATAATTTAGGCTTAAAGAAAATTGGATATTTAGAGTCAGAGGTTTCAGAAATAAAAGAATTACCAAAAGGTTTTAATATAGGATATTCTAATACATACAAAACAAAAAAAGATACAAAAATAGCATTAATACCAACAGGATATATGGATGGTGTTAACTTGGAAACAGGAAGAGATATGTTTAGATGGGTGGACAAGCTTAGATATATAGTAAGAGATGTTAAAGATTTCTTTAAAAATCAAAATATGTACGTAAAAATTGGAGATAATAAGTGTAAAATTCTTGGAAGAATAGGAACATACCATGTTGTTTGTGATATAACTGGAAAAGACGTAAAAATTGGAGAAAAAGTAGTATTTAATATAAATACTAAATATGTGGATTCTAGTATTAGAAGGGAGTACAGATAATGGCTTCAGAAGATAATAAAAATAAAGTTGAAGAAAAAAAAGAACAATACAAGAATATTAAAGGAATAGGGTTTTTTAAAAAAATAAGATATTCTATTTTTAAGATAGAAAAATATCCTGAAATGGCGACTGAAGGCTTTGGAAAAGCAGTATCTTATATTGCAAAATTAGTAATAGTATTAGCAATTATTTTAGCAGTATGGACTTTATACCAAACATATGAAATGATAAATCAAGGAAAAGAATATATAGAAAATGAATTTCCTGATTTTTCATATAAAGATGGAATATTAACAGTAGATAGTCAAGAAAGTATAACAATAGATAATGAAAGATTTGGAAAAATAATTGTAGATACAAATACAGATTCTGAAGAGGAAATAAACAATTATGTTAATACTATTAATGATTATGGAGCTGGGGCTTTAATTTTAAAAGATAGAGTAGTATTAAAGAATATTACAATGATTGGAGAGGTTTCATATAATTATAAAGAATCTCTAGATAGTATGAATTTAACAGAATTTACAAAACAAGATGTAATAGATTATGTATCAGGTGGCCAAATTAATAACTTCTATTTTAGTATTTTTATAACATTATTTATATATAGTTTTGCAATGTATTTTATAAACACATTGTGGTATGCTGTAATTATAAGTGTAATAGGATATTTAGCTATGTTAGTGTTAAAGATGAAAATGAGATATGTTGCACTATTTAATATGTCAATTTATGCTTTAACTCTTTCAACAATTTTAAATATTGTATATTTGTTAATAAATATATTTACTAACTTTACAATAGAATATTTTAGCGTAATGTATATAACAGTAGCTACAATTTATTTATTAGCAGCAATATTAATAATAAATTCTGAATTAATAAAAAAACAAGCAGAGGTTATGAAAATAATTGAAGCTGAAAAGATAGTAAAAAAAGAGTTAAAAGATAAAGAAAAAGAAGAAAAGGAAGAAAAACCAGAAGACAAAAAAGAAGATTCAAAAGAGGATAAAGAGAAAGAAGAAAAAGAACATAAGAAAAATAAAGGTAATTTGAATAATGAAGAACCTGGAGGATCAAATGCGTAAAGGAGAAGGTAAAATGAATAAAAATAGTGATAAACAAAAAAAAGACCAAAAAAAGAAACTACTTTTATCATCAATAGGATTACTTATATTAATTGTAATATGCATAGTTGGAATAATACTATACAACCAAAATTCTGATAAAGAAGAAAATACTCTAGCATATACTGATTTAATAAAAGAAATTTCTTATGGAAATGTAGAAAAAGTGGAACTTACTACTGGTAGTAAAAATGCAAAAATAAAATTTAGAGATGAAGAAGAAGAAAAGACAGCATTAATTCCAGACACAGAATCATTTATAACTTTAATTCAAACAAAAGTAGCAGAAGGTAATGAAATAGAGTTAATACAAAAACCTCAAAGTTTTATAGCACAATTACCAAGTACAATCTTTTCTATATTACCAACATTAATAATGGTAGCTTTATTTATAATGATATTTAAAATGCAAGGGCTTGGAGAAAAAGGAAAAGTATATGATGAAACAGAAAGAAAAACAAAAGTAGGTTTTGATGATGTTGCAGGATTAGAAGAAGAAAAGAATGAATTAATAGAAATTGTAGATTTCCTAAAAAGACCAGAAAAATATACAAGAATGGGTGCAAGAGTACCTAAGGGGGTTTTATTATATGGAAAACCAGGAACAGGAAAAACATTAATAGCCAAAGCAATTGCTGGTGAAGCAGATGTTCCGTTTATTTCAATGAGTGGATCTGAATTTATTGAAATGTTTGCAGGACTAGGGGCTTCTCGTGTTAGAAAGTTATTTGAAAAAGCTAGGAAGTTAGCACCATGTATTGTATTTATTGACGAAATAGATGCAATAGGTTCAAGAAGAAATTCAAACAGTGGGGCTGAAACAGAAAATAACCAAACATTAAATCAATTATTAGTAGAGATGGATGGTTTTGGATCAGAAGAAACAATTATTGTTTTAGCTGCCACAAATAGACCAGAAATGTTAGACAAAGCTTTGTTAAGACCAGGAAGATTTGATAGACAGATAACAATACCAAATCCAGATTTAAAAGGAAGATTAGAAATTTTAAAAATTCACAGTAAGGATAAAAAACTATCAGATGATGTAAATTTAGAAAGTATAGCAGAAGATACAGCAGGATTTACAGGTGCAGAACTTGAAAATATTCTAAATGAAGCAGCAATTGTAGCTACTAAGAGTAAGCATGATGAAATAGAAAATGATGACATAGAAGAAGCAGTAAAGAAAGTAACTGTAGGTCTTGAAAAAAGAGAAAGAGTTATGTCAGATAAAGATAAAAGATTAACAGCATATCATGAAGCAGGACATGCTGTTGTTAGTAGATATTTGCCAACACAAACTAATGTAAAAGAGGTATCAATTATACCTAGAGGTGTTGCTGGTGGATATACAATGTATAAGTCAAATGAAGATAAATACTATATTTCTAAGACAGAAATGCAAGAAAAATTGATTGCTCTTTTAGGAGGTAGAGCTGCTGAAAAATTAGTATTAGATGATATATCTACAGGAGCAAGTAATGATATTGAAGTTGCTACTAAAATTGCAAGAGACATGGTAACTAAATATGGTATGAGTGATAAATTAGGACCAATTGATTTCCAAGGTAAAGAACCTTATGAGATTCAAATGTTTGGAGAAGATATTGGTGATAAAATTGGTCAAGAAGTAAAAACATTAATTGATACAGCATATAATGATGCAATTATTTTATTGAATGAACATAGAGATAAATTGGATAAGATTGCTCAGACATTGTTACAAAAAGAGAAAATTAATGAACAAGAATTTAATAGAATTTTTGAAGAGGTATAAGTCTAGTTTAGCTAGGCTTTTATTTATATAGGAAAATCAAGTTTTTCCTATATAAATAAAATAAATCCCCTCAGTCATAATGACTGAGGGGAGAAAGGAGTTTTTTTTATAAAAACTTGTTTAGATTTGTTATGAAATCAACGAGTTTAGTCATGCATTTAAAATTAAATACACTTTCATCTTCAAGAACTTCTCCTCCAAGTTCTTTACAAAAATTTTTTAAATCCTGCCAATGTTCTTTCATTTTGCCAGTTTTTTCAAATCTAGCAACGAAAGATTGTTTAACAGTAATGTCGAAAGTGTTCGACATTATGTCCGACATTTGTTCCTCTATGAATAATGTCAATCGATGAAATGATTCATCAGTTGGCATATAGATGTGTGGGGTTATATACGGCATACAATTTCCCCCAAGTTCCGCTGCTTTTTCTAATATTTTAGAAAAGAGCGAGGGATTTAACGAAAAATTAGAAAAACTCCGTGTTTCTAAACTCTCCCTAGAAACTATTTCAAGATTCTTCTTCATGTCAGCCTCCTTTTATAATCACTCACTTTTAGTAAACATAATTATTTTAACATATAAAGTAAAAAAAATCAATATTTTGTAGTATTGAATTACATGATTATAAATTGCAATAATAAATTCCCTCAGTTAGAGCAACTGAGGGAAAAAAGAAAGTTGTCAAATATAACTCAGCAGTTTTTTTATAAATTTTGAAGCCTTTTCAGGATCGTTAAAATTTATTATCTCTGCTTTATCTGGCTCGAATTGACCTTCAGGATCATTGTAATTTATTTCAGTTTTATTTGGATCAAATTCACCATTGAGGCTTAGCGCAATCTTTAAGAGCTTCTCCCGAGAATCTTCCATCCTAGGATTTTTTTTAATACAGGCAAAAATATTACTACCATGATTAGTGGTAATAATAAAATAATTTGTATCTAGCAATGAACAATACGTGATTAACTCACAAAGAGTCTCATTGCTAGGAACAGCAATGTGGAAATCATCAATGATTTCTGCTCCAAGTTTTTTTGCCATATCCTTGATTTTGTTTCGGTAACAACAAATTATCGGTGAATGATCTATCCGGATTGTTGGACCTCCAATTACGTTACTGCTGATTGTTAATGAAAAAATATCCATAGAAACCTCCTTCTTTAAAAAGAACAACTTTAAGTAAACATAATAATCTTATCATATAAAGTAAAAAAAATCAATAGATAGTTTAAAATGAAATGAATAGTAATGTTAACCCAATGCACAAATAGCTTTAGCATACACTTTACAAGCAAATAATAAATTATCAATAGTAATAAATTCATCTGTTTGATGGCACATATCTTTTTGACCAGGTAAATTTGCACCAAATGATATACAATTATCAAAAGCTCTAGCATAAGTTGCTCCGCCAATAGCAATAGGTTCTAAATATGAGTTTGCTTCCTCATTATAAATATCACAAAGTGTTTTTACTAAATAAGTATCTTTAGGAATATATAAGGCTGCTTTTGAACCAACCCTTTTATATGTGATTTCTTTATAATCAGATAAAAGAGAGATAAATTTATTTTCTATATCTTCAATAGATGTATGAATAGGAATTCTTAAATTCAAACCGATTTTTAAGATATTATTTTCAAGACTTATTTTTCCAACATTTAGAGTCAAATCTCCAGATTCATCTTTATAATTAATTCCTAAACTTTTACCATCATATTCAGTATGTATATATTTATCAAAAAAGTCAAATAATGATATGGGAATATTATAAGTTTTAAATAATTCATCTAAAACAACAACTAATCTAGAAATAGCATTAATACCTAAATCAGGATGGGCAGCATGAGCACCTATACCATGTGAAGTTAATTTGATTTCTTCATTATTTAATTTGTAAATGTCTATTTCAAAATTATAGTTATTAACAATTTTTTTAATAACTTTTATAAAATCATCCATAATAATGCTAGAATCAATTCTTAAAACAGCACTACATATTTTAGGAACTACATTAATAGGGTTATTATTGCAATCTATTTCTTGTATATAAATAGGTGCAGAAGAGTGTTTAGAATAATCTATTGAAAAGTATGGTGTTAAAATTGATTTTTCGGCATATATACAAGGAAAATCTGCATCAGGACTAAATCCGATAGTAGGAGATTCTTCATGAGCTTTATAATAGTTTATACATTTCCAACTATTTTCTTCATTCAAACCTAAAATTAAACGAACTCTTTTATTAACTTTGCAATTATCTAATACATATTTCATAGCATAAAGAGAGGCAATAACAGGTCCTTTATCATCAATTGCACCTCTACCATAAATTTTGTTATCAAATATTGTGGCAGAAAAAGGTGGATATGTCCAATTATCACCACTAGGAACAACATCTAAATGTCCAACAATTCCTAACAATTCTTCACCTTCACCAAATTCAATATACCCGCAATAGCCATCAATATTTTTAGTTCGAAATCCCAATTGATTTCCTAAATTTAGCATATATTCTAAAGCTTTATTTGCATTTTCTCCAAATGGTATTAATGGATTTTTAGATTCAGAATATACACTTGGAATTTGTATTAATTTTTGAAGATTTTGGATTATAATTTCTTTATTTTCTTTTATAAAATTTTCTAACATATGACCAGTCCTTTCTTTAATCAAATATATTCTATTATATAATAAAATATACATAGATATCAATTCTTGATTTTACTATCTTCATATGATAGAATTCGTATATAGAATAGGCAGAAAAAAGATTATAAAAGAAAAATATGCATAAAATGGAATAAGTATAAGTGATAAAAAAGCTATAGAATTAATAAATTAAAAAAATATGATAGATGTGCATTAAATAAAAAGAAAGGTGTGAATGTCATTGAATATAAAAGAGTTAACAAAAAAGGCTGTAGAGGTTAGAAAAGGAATAATTGAGGCTGTATATAGTGGTCAATCTGGACATCCAGGAGGATCATTATCAGTAGCGGATATTTTAACAGTATTATATTTCCACGAATTAAAAGTGGATGAAAAAAATCCAAAATGGGAAGAAAGAGACAGAATGGTGTTATCAAAAGGACATTGTTCACCAGCTTTATATAGTTGTTTAGCACATAGAGGTTTTTTCCCTGTAGAGGATTTAAAAACTTTTAGAAAAATAGATAGTTATTTACAAGGTCATCCTGATATGAAAAAAATACCAGGAGTAGATATGACAACAGGTTCGTTAGGACAAGGACTATCAGCAGCAGTAGGAATGGCAATTGCAGGAAAAATGGATGAAAAACATTATAGAGTATACTGTATTTTGGGAGATGGAGAAATCGAAGAAGGCCAAATTTGGGAGGCTGCCATGTCAGCAAAAAAATATAAATTAGATAATCTTTGTGTGATTGTAGATAATAATAATTTACAAATAGATGGAACAATAGAAGAAGTTATGAGTCCATACCCAATTGATGATAAATTCAGAAGTTTTGGGTTTGAAATTATAAAGATTGATGGTCACAATATTCAAGAAATAATAGATGCTTTTGATGTTGCTAAAAATATAAAAGATAGACCAGTATGTATAATTGCAAAAACTATAAAAGGTAAAGGCATATCATATATGGAAAATCAAGTTGGATGGCATGGAAAGGCCCCAAATGAAGAACAGTATAAACTAGCAATGGAAGAATTAGTTTAAAAAATAATTAGCATCTTACGTCGTTAAACTTCATTTGAAATTTAAAGATAAAGCTAAAGTTTACTAAGGCTGTAACAAGCAAGGATTTAACAGTTTTAGCATTAACGTACAAATAGTACGCTTCATAAATTTCAAATTCGTTTGCCTGCAATATACTAATTCTTTTTTAAACTAAGAATAAAATAGTAAGGATTAGGAGATATAAATGGAATTAATAGGAGAAGTAGAAGACATAATATATTATAATGAAACAAATAGCTATATGATAGCAGAATTTGATACAGAAGATGAGCAAACAACAATTGTAGGATATCTACCATTTATAGGAAGAGGAGATAATTTAAAAGTAATTGGAAATTTTGTTGAACATAAAAAATATGGAAGACAATTTAAAGTTGAAACATTTGAAAAATTAATGCCTCAAACATTAGGTGCTTTAGAAAAATATTTGGCAAATGGAAATATTAAAGGAGTAGGAGAAGCAATAGCAAAAAGAATTGTCAGCAAATTTGGAGAAGAAACAATTCAGATTTTTAAGACAGAACCTCAAAGACTAGCAGAAGTGAAAGGAATTTCAAAAAATAAAGCATTACAAATAGCAGAAAGTTTTTTAGAAAATTGGGAAGTTTGGCAAATTGTTGGATTTTTAGAGAGATTTGGAATTGGTGCAGAGTTTGCCAAAAAAGTATATGAGTTATTAGGTGTTAATGCTATTGAACAAATAGAGGCAGATCCATATATATTAATTGATATTGCAAGAGGTGTAGATTTTAAACAAATTGATAAAATGGCATTAGATTTAGGTATCAGTTATGATAATGAAAAAAGAATAAAAAGTGGAATAAAATATGCACTAATCAGAGCAACATATAATGGACATTCATGTGTTATAAAAGAAAATTTAATTGAATTTGTAATTTCCTTATTAGACGTAACAACTGAAAATATAGAAGATGGTTTAATTGAATTAAGAGCAAAAGATGAAATTGTAATAGAAGAAAGAGGAGAAAAAGATATATGGATTTATTTATCTAATTTCTATTATACAGAACAAGATATTGCTATAAGAATTAAACGATTACAAAAAGCTTTAAATGTAAAGAAAATAAAAAATATACAAACACTTTTAAAAAAAATAGAAGATAATTCTAATATAGAATTATCAGAAAAACAAAAAGAAGCAATAGAACTTGTAAATGAAAATAATGTAACTATAATTACTGGTGGCCCAGGAACAGGAAAAACTACAATTATAAAAAGCATTATTGATATTTATGAACAAAGAGGAAATAAAGTCGTTCTATGTGCACCAACAGGAAGAGCAGCAAAAAAGATGACAGAAACAACAGGAAAAGAAGCATCTACATTACATAGATTATTAGAAATTGGTAAAATAGATGAAAATAATTTTTATCAAACAAGTACAGAATATGAAGGAGCACCAATAGACGCAGATTTAATTATAGTAGACGAATTATCAATGGTAGATATGTTTGTTATGAGCTACCTATTAAAATGTATATATAAAGGAACAAAACTAATATTAGTAGGAGACTGTGACCAATTATCATCAGTAGGTCCAGGAAGCGTATTAAAAGATTTAATTTCATCAGAAAAAGTAGTAACTGTTCACTTAGATAAGATTTTTAGACAAGCAGCAAAATCTAAAATTATATTAAATGCACATAGAGTAAATAATGGAGAGCCATTTATTTCAAAGAAAGACGAGGAATATACAGAAGAAACAATGGAAGACTTTTTCTATATAAATGAACCAGCACAAGAAAAAGTATTGGAACAAGTTTTATCATTATCAACAGGAAGATTAAAGAATTATGGAAATTATGACTTTTTCCAAAGTATACAAGTATTAACTCCAACAAAAAAAGGAATGCTAGGAACAAGAGAATTAAATAGAGCTCTACAAGAAAAATTAAATCCTAATCTATATAATTTGCCAGAAAAAGCAAATATGGGAGCAATATATAGAGAAGGAGACAGAATAATGCAAGTCAAAAATAATTATGATATGGACTGGGAAAGAGAGACAAGTACTGGAAATATAGAAGCAGGAAAAGGTGTATTTAATGGAGAAATAGGAACAATAACAGAAGTAAGTGAAAAAAATAAAATAGTAGAAATCAAATTTGATGACGAAAAAACAGCATATTATGATTATACAGAATTAGATCAGATAGAACACAGTTATGCAATTACAATACATAAAGCACAACGGAAGCGAATTTGATGTTGTAATAATGGTGATACCTCCAGCTGCACCAGTATTATTAACAAGAAATTTATTATATACAGGGATAACAAGAGCAAAAAAATTGCTTATAATAATAGGAAACGAAAAGATAGTTAAATTTATGATACAAAATGTTGATAGCAAAAAAAGAAATACAGGATTAGAATATAAAATGAGAAAAACAGACCAAATCTGAAACACACGGACCAGGTCTGTTTTTGTATGCGGAGACACACGGACCAGGTCTGTTTTTGTATGAGGTAAGATATCTAAAACAAAATGACATGTCGAAACTTGTTGCTTTTTGCGATGATTTTTGGTTGAAAGTATTAGGATTTTATAGTAATATATATAGATATACATAAATATATAAAAAAAGATAAGGAGGTAAGATGTCGAGAATAGTTAGAAAAATGTTACAAGGACAAGTCTTTCATGTTATGTCACAAGGAATAAACAGAGAATACATTTTTGAACAATCAAAGGATAAAGAAAAATATTTTAATTTGATGAAAAAATATACAAAAGAATTCAATATACATTTAATAGCTTATTGTATAATGCATAATCATGTACACCTATTAATAAAGACGGAAAAAATAGATTATGTTAGCAATTTTATGAGAATGGTTAATGGCAAATATGCAATTTTTTATAATCAAAAATATAATAGAGTCGGTTTTGTTTTTCGAGGAAGATTTAAATCAAAAGTAATTTTGTCAGAAAAAAGTTTATATCAATGTATAAAATATATCCATATGAATCCAGTAAAAGCGAATATTGTAAAAAAAGAAGAAGAGTATGAATTTTCTTCATACAAAGATTTTCAAAAAAACATAGGCATATGTAGTATTAAGGAATTAGAGGAAAAAGTAGATTTAGATCAAATTTTTTTTAATCAAGATTTTGAACTAGAAGAAGATAGAAGGAAGATATGTGCCAAAGAGATATTAAATGTTTATTTAGAAAAGAAAAAAATCACAATGGAACAAATGAAAGGAGACTTAAATATAAAAAAAGAATTTTTGAAAGATATAAAAAGAAGAGGAATTGATAAAGATATTAATAAAGTGCAATTATCACAATTATTAGGAATAGCAAGATGTAGTTTGTACAAATATTTAAAAAAAGAGACATTTTCGGCACTGGCCCCAAATGTATGCGGTATTTGTGAATGTATTAATAAGGATGGACTTTGTAAAAAGTGTACAAATAAGTTAAATGAAGTAGCAGAGTTTGGAATTGAAGATATGGATTTGAAAGATTACTATTTTGAAAGATTGATATATATTTTTAATTATGAAGGATTTATAAGGAAGTTGATTTTAGATTACAAATTTAATGAAAAATCATATATTTATGTAAGTTTTGTAAATTTTATCTTAAAAAATAAAAAAATATTTCAAATTTTGAAAAGTTATGATACAATAATTCCAGTTCCAATTAGCAAAAAGAGAATGAAGGAAAGAGGATATAATCAAAGTCTTCTGATTGCAAGAAATTTAAGTGAATATTTAAATATAAATTTATGTACAAATTGTTTGTATAAAACTAAAAATATAATTGAACAAAGTAAATTAAATAAAGAGCAGAGAAAACAAAATATTCAGAATGTATATCAGTTAAAAAATAAACAAATAATAAAAGGGAAAAAAATCTTATTAATAGATGATATATATACTACAGGGAGTACAGTAAATGAATGTTCAAAGATGTTAAAAATAGGACAACCTGAAAAAATAGATGTATTAGTATTAGCAAAAGATTAAAGCAAAGTACAGTTAAAAGATGAAAAAATGTAATTGATTTCAAAAAGAATAGCAACAAAATATAACTTAACTGTAACAACAAAAGAAAGGAATGGTATAATAGATGGAAGATTTAATTGAAAGTATATTAGATTATATAAGATCAGATTATACAGATTACGCTGTTATGATAAATGGTGAATGGGGTTCGCGGAAAAACTCATTTTTGGAATCATAAAATAAGAAAAAAGATAGAATCAATGCAATTAAATGGTAAAAGATATACAACTATATATATGTCTTTATATGGAATTTCAAATTTAGAAGATATAAGTAAAAAAATATTTATTGAAACAACACAATTAATGGATAAAAACTTAAGAAAATATATGGATGCAAATGACCAAACCACAATACCTGAATATGCTAAAACAGGAATAGATATGGCTAACTTTTTTGGTGTTACTCAAAGTGGAGATAAAGTTGATTATGGCCAATTTTTTTCAACTGATGATAAAGTACTTTGCTTTGATGATTTAGAAAGAGCAAATGTAGATGTTATTGATATATTAGGATATATTAATAATTTTGTTGAGCATGACCATATAAAAACAATTATTATTTGTAATGAAAAAGAATTATCTACAAAATTAAAAAGTTCTAATTTAGAAATGAAGACATTTATTGCAACATACCTATTAGATAAGCAAGATGAATTAAACAAAACAGATAAACCAATTGTAGAGAAGATACAACAAAAAATAGAGAATGTATTTGACAAGGCTAATGATTATGAAAGAATAAAAGAAAAATTAATTGGTGAGACTTTTGAATATGCCCCAAAATTTGATTACATTATAAATGGAATATTAATGAGATATGAAAATAATCCAGATTTAATCAGATTTTTAAGAGAAAATACTAGATTAATAATTTCTACATTTAAAAGAAGCGGAACAAGAAACTTAAGAATTTTAAAACATGCATTAAATGATTTCAAAAAAATATATGAAATGGTAAATAAATCATATCCTAATACAAATCATAGAGTAATGCAAACAATGTTAATATTTACAATAGCAGTATCATTTGAAATAAAAGCTGGAAAAGTAACAAAAGATAAATTTATAAATATTAAAGATAATGAAGAATATAAGTCAATATTGGTATCATCTAGAATATTAATGGATAATAGACAATTTTATATAAAAGAATTTGATAGCAATTATTACTATAATTTTAAAGCTGAGTATAGATTCTTTAAATTTATAGAATATTATGTTAGAACTAGAATATTTGACATGAAAATATTCAAAGAAAATATGGAAACAATAAGGAATACAGTCGATACAGAAAATTTACCAGCATATAAAAGATTGCTTACAGAAGAATACTGGAAAATATCTGATGATGAATTTGATAAAGTTATAGCTGATATACTTGAAGATGTAAAACAGGGAAACTTAAAATTAATTGATAATGTAAAAATATATGCATATTTTAGTTATTTTTCTAAAAAGAACCTTATTGATTATGACTTAAAAACTATAAAAAATGTATTTTTTAATGGTATGAATATAGCATCTTTAAAATCTGAATATTGTGCAAATGTAGATGAAGAATTAGGAAAAATAGCTATAGATGAAGTAGTAGAAGATATGGATGATATTTTAAAACATTTTAATATGTTAAATGGACAATTACATGATAAAATGTATAAAGAAAAAGCAGAAGAAATATTTAAATGTATTCCTATGAAGATGGAATTATTCTATGAAAAATTTGATAGAGAATGCATGAAGATACCAATATTCAAATATTATGATCCTTATCAAATGTTTCAAAGAATATCTTGTGCAAGTAATGAGGATATAGTATTAATTAAAGAAAAATTAGTTAATAGAGCAAATAAATATCCAAAGCAAATAGAACCAGAAATTAAAAATATAAAACAATTAAAGCAAATAATAGATGATTATTTAAATGGAAAGGAACCATCTATAAAAATTGTTATGCTAAAAGAGTTTTCAAAAAATTTAGGATATATTATAGATAAATATAAACCAACACTATTTCCTAAAAAGGAAGAAAAAGTAGAGGAGAAGAAAGTTTAAGGATTAATAATATGTTAAATAAATCTAAGAAAATCAATCAAAGTAATATGAATATTAAAAACATTATTTAATAATCAGTGGAAAAAAGATTAGTTAAAAAAAGAACTAATCTTTTTTTTGACAAAAAATGAATAAAAAAGAAACAATAAGAAATAATAAAAGTATAATAAATTTATAAAACAAAAGGGAGGAAAATTATGAAAGCAACAGGTGTAGTAAGAAGAATAGATGATTTGGGTAGGATCGTAATACCGAAAGAGATAAGAAAAGTTTTGAGAATAAAAGAAGGAGACCCATTAGAGGTTTTTACAGATAGAGAAGGTCAAGTAATTTTAAAAAAATATTCTCCAATAGGAGAATTATCAGAATTTGCAGCAGGTTATGCGGAAACTTTATCAAAGACTACAGGACATATTGCTTGTATAACAGATAAAGATACTGTAATTGCTATATCAGGAGGTTCAAAAAAAGAATTTTTAGAACAAGATATTAGTCCAGAATTAGAACAATTAATGGAAGATAAAGAAGTTTATACAAGTAAAGAAAATAGTGATATCTCAATGCCAATAACAAAAAATGACAATAATCAAAGAAAATACAATGCACAAGTAGTTTATCCAATAATTTCAAACGGAGATACAATTGGAACAGTAATTTTAATGTCTAAAGAAGCAAATCAAAAAATGAATGAAGTAGAGAAAAAAGTAGCTCAATCAGCAGCAACATTTTTAGGAACACAGATGGAAATATAATTTGGAACATTGGGGACGTGCCAAAACGTCCAAAAAATCCGAAAGACACTGAAAAAGGTGTCTTTTATTAATATATTAGGAAAGTCATCATGACTTTCCTAATATATTAAAATACGTTGCACACAATTTTACTAGCGTAAAATTGGCACGCGAACAATAGGCGCGGACTTAAAAATGTTATAAACAAAGAAAATGTTTAAGAAAGTCCGCTATTGCTCTTATAGGAAAAATTTGATTTTTTCTATTCAATAAAAAATCCTAGAGTCCAAGACTCTAAGAAAGACTTTTTATGATTAAATTTTAACAATAAAATATTGGAAAGTCAATAAAAAATCTAAAAAATAACAGTAAAAAATTTAGCATAAAATATATAAAAAATAATAGAAGTTTTAAATAAATGAAATCGATAAGATACTTTTATATCAAGGCGTTAAAAGATTTATATATCTTCTTAGAGTCTTGGAATTCAGGAAAGAAAATAAAAAAAATATACTAATATATAAATTTAATTCAAAAAAAGTAAAAAATAATGAAAAGGTAAAGACTAATATAAAAAGAAAAATAAAGACAAAAGGCAATTACTACATAAAAGATATGAAAATCAACAATTATACAAACGAGGAGGAAAAAGGTGAAAGATAAGTTAAAAGAAGGAAATATTTCAACGAGATTAAAGAAAATGAATATAAAGAGTTATAGAAGAAAGACGGTGACAAACAACAAAAAAGAAAATAATAGAGAAATTATGCTAATAGCCCTTGTAATAACAATTATAATTTTGCTTATATTAGCCGGTATAACAATATCAACACTAGTAGGAGAAAACGGAATTATAACAAGAGCAACAGAAGCAAAAATTTCAACAGAACTATCAGCATATAAAGAAGAATTAGAGTTATACAAAGTAAATAAAACTTCAGAAAACACAAATTTTATAGAAGAAACACTAACAGCAGGAAAAGCAGATTGAATATAAAAACAATAATAACTGATATAAATGATAAATATTTTGAAAAGTTAGAAGTTATAAAAGGAAAACTTTTAATAAATACGCAAGATAAAACCGAAATAAGAGTGGCTCAAAGCCTAGGAATAGAAGTAAACCCATATGACATAAGAGATGGAGTATTATGGTCATCAAGTGGAAACTTATTATTAATGGATGAAAATACAGGAAGTTTAACAATACCAGATTCAGTAACATCAATAGGAGAGGGGGCTTTTTCAAATTTAGAAGGATTAAAAACAATAATAATACCACCAACAGTAAAAAGAATAGAACAAAATGCATTTAAAAATAATACAACATTAGAAAATGTAATAATACAAGAAAGAAATGGAGAAGGTGTAGAATATATTGGTGGGAGTGCATTTGAGAGTTGTAAGAATCTAAAAAGTATAAATTTACCAGATACTATAACATATATTGGAGCTTCAGCGTTTAGATTTGATAGTAATTTAGATAATATAAAATTACCCAAAAATCTAAGAGAACTATCTCAGTTTGCATTTGGCAATTGTAGTAGTTTGAAGAATATAAAATTATCAGAGAAATTAGAATTTTTGGGAGATCAAAGTTTAAGAAGTATAGGTATAACAAGTTTAAAATTACCAGCAAATTTAAAAACAATAGGAGAAGGAGCGTTATTAATATCAACATTACAAGAAATAGATACATCAGAAAGTAATTATTTTGAATTCAAAAATGGAATATTATATAGCAAAGATTTAAAAACTTTAGTTATGGCATTGTCTAATGTGACAAGTATAAATATAGAAAATTCAACTGAAACAATAAATGCATATGCTTTTAGAGAGTGTGATAGATTATCAACAATAAATATAACCGAGAATATACGAAGTATAGGAGGTTTGAGCTTTTCTAATTCAGCATTAAAAAATATTACTGTAAGTTCGAAAAATAATTATTTTATGAATGATGAAAATGGTAATTTATATAGTAAAGATGGTACTATTTTATATAGATTATTTGACACAGGAGATGTAACAATAAGAAATGGAGTGGAGAATATAGAAAGAGGAGCTTTATTGGATAATGGTAAAATTAAGACATTAACTTTACCCAATAGTTTTATTGGTGATAAGACTATTGAATATCAAATTTTTCCAGGTTTGGATTATTTAATGATTCCTAAAAATGTAAAAACAATTGCAAAACATGCATATTTTCGAGTAAAAAGTATAGAAGTAGATGAAGAAAATCCTTATTTAAAATCAATAAATAATGAATATATATTAAGTAAAGATGGAACAGAATTATATTGGGTAAAAAGTGATTTATTAGAAGCTAATATACCAGATACTGTAGAAGTAATAAAGGAATATGCTTTTTATTATTCAGAAGCAGAAGAAATAAAATTACCTAATAGTGTAAAAAAAATAGAAACTACTATAGTAGGATTTTCTAATGTAAAAAAAATAGAAATACCATCTAGTGTACAAGAAATTAATTCAAGTGCTTTTTCAGGAGCTAATAGCTTGAAAGAAGTAGTAATACACAAGAAAAATGACGGGACATTACTAGGATCACCATGGGAATGTATATATGGAGATAGAGCAATAATTTGGGATAATTAGGAAATATAGAAAAAACCTCTTGCGAGGTTTTTTTAGTAGTTCTAAAAAGTTCGATGTTGTTTTATTAATTCTACAATTGTAGAAATTGTAGGTAAGGACCATAAAATTATTGATATGATGGTTGTTATATAAGGAATACCCAGTTTTAAATTTATGCAAAGTTGTATTATTGTAATTATAATACAAGAAATTGTGCAAAGTAACCGAATTACTTTGCTATATGTTTTTTCTTTACCTACAAACAAAAAAATAATGTAAATGAATGCAAATACGTAGCATAATTCTCGAACTACCATATAAATTTTCTCCTTAAAATTTTTTGTTGTTGTTTTGTTATATATGTTAAACCAAAAAGTTAGAGGATATTCCCTCTCACTAGTTAGTGTAAAGGTATAAATGATACAGAATTTACCTATATCACTTTATATTGTAACACAAATCAACATAAAACCCAATGAATTTTTTCGTTAGTTTAAAACCATTGAAAGAGTAAGAGCAAAAAAACTAAAAAAAACTTAACGACATGAAGTT
>CALYAB010000025.1 GCA_944393395.1 uncultured Clostridia bacterium | reverse complement strand
TAATGAAAATATTATAATTACAATACTTTTGACTATTTAATCTATAGCAACAATTTACTAACTCCCTTAACAGTAAACTTTAAAAAACTATTGTTTTTTCACTCTTTTTGTGATATAATAGAAAGACAGGGAATTTTTTCTTTATAATTTAAATCTGTCGTATAGGGAAACCAAAAATTTCCCATGAAATCAATTATTATACATAATTTTACTTGCATAAAATCTATACTATAAAATCAAAAAATCAGAAACTAATATAGTTATGGAAAAAACATTTTCTATAACAAAATAAATAAAGGACAAATCTCGCACTTGATTTTTCCTATTCAATAATAAATGCCTTTTAAATTAATATTGGAAAGGAGTTGTTTTTAGTGACTAAAAAACTTGATTTTAAAAAAATTTTTGAAACCATAAAAAAACACTTAAAAGATTTTTTCAGAATTTTACCAAATGTAGTTGTTCCATTAATTATAATGGTATTTATACAAAACTTTTTTGGAGCTAATAATAGTACAATTGGAGTAGTATTAATATTCGTTTGCATGCTCAAGGTAAATCAATTAAAAAATATTAAAACATATCTTCAAATGAGTTTAATACTAGTTATCATATCAATACTTGCAAGTATAGCAAGTTTAAATATATATACATCTATTATTCTTAACTTAATAGTTCCATTTGCTATTATTTTTCTTACCACTTCAAAACAAACTGTATCAAATTATTTCTTATATGGTCATGAATATATAATGATGCAAAGCTATCCTATTACTATTTCAGAAATTCCTTTACGTATTTTATCTGTTATAGTTGCTTTAACTCTTTGTTATATTTTCATGAAAATATATAATAGAAAGGTAAAAATAGAAGAAAATTTAGTTTCTGACTTTGACTTAATTGTATATAATATCAAAAATTTTAAGACAGAACTTAATTTTAAAATTCCTCGTATAAGATTTGCGGTTAGAGCATCACTTATTTTATGGATTACTTGTGTATTTATGGATTTAGTAACTGATAGAACAGTAAGAAGTTATTGGCTTCCTTTAATTACATATAGTTGTTTAGAAATTGATTCTCAAAAACAAAAGAGCAAACTTCTTACTCAAATAGGTGGAGCAGTTATTGGAATTGGAGTTTTCATATTAATATTTAATTGGATTCCTACAAATTCATTAATTATATTTATGGCTTTTGCCTTTACTGCATTATTTACAGTTGAAAATCAATATTTGAAAAAAGCTATTGGTACAATTTTAGGTATGAGCTTTGTTATTCCTAGCTTAGGTGAAGTTGGCGCAATTTCTCTTAGATATTTATATGTATTAGGAGCTATTTTAATTATTGCAATATTTGAATATTTAAGAAAATTTGTCAGAAGAATTGAAGCAGAAGTTTTTTAATGTTATAATCTTAATAATTAAAATACAAATTTATACAAATATATAATTTTTATTATTTATTTACATATACTTTTATAGGAGGATTTAAACATGAAAAATAAATATAAAGTAGCCATTGTAGGAGCTAGTGGCATTGTTGGTAGAACAGCTCTTAAAGTTCTAGAGGAGAAAGCTTTTCCTAATGTAGAATACACTTTGTTTTGCTCTGAAAAATCAGCAGGTAAAAAAATTGAATTTTTAGGTATCAATTATATTTTGCAAGAATTAAAAGAAACTTCTTTTAACAAAAACTTTGATTATGCTATATTCTGTGCTGGTGGAGATGTTTCAAAAAAATACATTCCTATAGCAGTAGAACATAATTGTGTATGTATAGACAATAGTAGTATATATAGAATGGATCCTGAAGTTCCATTGGTAGTTCCTGAAATAAACATGCAAGAAGCTTATAAAAATAAAGGCATTATTGCAAATCCTAATTGTTCTACAATTCAGGCTGTTATACCTTTAAAACCTTTAGATGACAAATATTCTATAAAAAGAATTGTATATTCTACATATCAAGCTGTTTCAGGTGCTGGAAGAGAAGGAATTGAAGATTTAGAAAACGGAATCAATGGTTTTCCACCAAAAAAATTCCCTCATCCTATTTTTAATAATTGTTTACCACATATAGATGTTTTTACAGAAGACGGATATACTAAAGAAGAACATAAAATGATTAATGAAACAAGAAAAATTTTAAACAGGCCTGATTTACCTATAACTGCCACTACAGTAAGGGTTCCTGTTTTAAACTGTCATAGTGAATCTATTAATGTGGAATTTGAAAAAGATTTTGATTTATATGATGTAAAACAATTACTTCAAAATTTTCCTGGAATAATACTTGTTGACGATACAGAAAAAAATTATTATCCAATTGCTACAAAAGCTGATGGATATGATGAAGTTTTTGTTGGAAGAGTTAGAAAAGATTTTAGCGTAAAAAATGGTCTTAACTTATGGGTAGTAGCAGATAATTTAAGAAAAGGTGCTGCTAGTAATGCTATACAAATTTTAGAAAATTTAATTAATGAATAATAGACAAAAAAGTAGAGAATTTTTAGAAATATATCTTTAAATTCTCTACTTTATTTATATGAAAAAATCATTTATAAGTTTTTTGCGTAATAATTAATATATTTATACATTTTTCCAAAGCCAGTCTAAACTATTATCTAAACTTTTCTTTTGCATCTTTTTAGCCTCTATATCATCTACCCATAAATATGAGAAGAATGATATAAATATAAATACAAAATCAATTGCTACACATCTTCCAAGAATAGGTAACATTTCACTATATTCTTCTGGTAATGTTATCATTTGTCCTGCATGAACTACTAATAATATTAAATATGCAAATAATACTATTCCTGCTATATAGCTTTTCTTTAATTCTTGAGCTAAAAATATCAAAAGCACAGTTGCAATAAGCATTAATATTAAATTTAAAATATTTGAAATATCAAAAATAAACATGTAATGAACTCCCTTCCCCTTGAATATATTTTTATGTTATCATTTTAAAATCAATATATCAATATTTTTTTAATTACATTTATGTTACAAATTCATTACATGTCAACTCTTTATTTCAACTTCTGTTCTATTAGGTTTGCAATTTCTTTCGCTCTTTTTGTAATATATTCTTGATCTTCTCCTTCAATCATAACTCTAACCAAAGGCTCTGTTCCTGATGGTCTTATTAATACTCTTCCATTTCCAGCAAATTCTTTTTCTAACTCACTAATTGCATTTTTTATATCTGTATCTTTCTCATAATCATATTTCTTATCTGAATTTACTTTCGCATTTATTAATACTTGTGGATACAATTTTATAATATCTGCTAATTCAGAAGCTGACTTATTCTCTTCTAGAATTGTTTGAATTAACATTAAAGATGTTAATATACCATCTCCTGTTGGGTTGTAATCAAGTAATATTACATGACCAGATTGTTCCCCACCTAAATTATATCCATTTTTCAACATTTCTTCTAAAACATATCTGTCTCCAACTTTTGTCTGTATTAATTGTAAATTATTTTTCTCTGCATATTTATTCAAACCTAAATTACTCATAACTGTTGCAACAATAGTATTCTTTTGTAATTTTCCTTTTTTTATTAAATTTGAAGATATGATAGCTAACAATTTATCTCCATCTATTTCATTTCCTTTTTCATCAATTGCCAAACATCTATCTCCATCACCATCATATGCTATTCCTAAACTTAATTTATTGTCTAAAACAAATTTCTTTAAATTTTCTAAATGTGTAGAACCACAATTATCATTAATATTTATACCATCTGGATTATTATTTATAATTCTATAATTTATTCCTAATTCTTTAAAAACCTTTTCTGCCACTTTGTATGTAGCTCCATTTGCTGTATCTATTCCTACTACGAAATCACTTCTTAAATGTTTTTCGATATTATCATCAAAATTTTTTCTAAAGAAATATATATATTCATTTATCAAATCAAAACTATATTCAGTTACACCAATTTTTTCATTTTTAGCTGTTAATTCTTCTAGTTTACCTGATTCCATTACTTCTTCGATTTCTTCTTCTAATGAATCTGGAATCTTCATACCTTTATTACTAAAGAATTTTATACCATTAAATTCAAATGTATTATGTGATGCTGAAATAACTACACTTGCATCAGCTTTTAATTTTCTTGTTAAATATGCTACTGCTGGAGTTGGTATTACTCCTAACAATTTAACATTTGCTCCAAAACTTAAAAAACCAGCTGTCATTGCACTTTCAATTAATGTTCCTGATATACGTGTATCCCTTCCTATTAAAATTGTTGGTGTATGATCTGTATGTTTTGATAAAACATATGCACCTGCTTTTGCAACTTTATAAACCAATTCAGGAGTTAACTCTGTATTGGCAATTCTTCTAATACCATCAGTACCAAAATATTTTCTCATATTTATACTTCCTTTCTGTAAAATTAACATACCTTATTTACTTTCAATCTTAATCCATATTATTCCCTTTTACCATAAAATGCACCTATATATTGCCTATCTCTTAAAATTCATTATAAATTTTTCTTTTAATGTCAATTTAAAATCAAATGGTTCATCAATATCAATTTTCTTATTATTTAATACTAATTTAGGATTTGTAGTTGTCAATTCTTCTAATTTTTCTTCTCCGACTATATCTGCAATTTGTTCCAATATTCTTGGTATTTTTGGGTATATTGTATTAGGCCTATGTACGTCTGAACCTAAGAAATGTATCATATTATTTTCCAAAAATTTTTCTACAATTATCTGTGCTTTTTCTCCATATTGTCCTATTATACTTCCATAATTTGCTTGCATTAAAACACCTTTTTCAATTAAGTCATATATTAAATCTGGATCTTTTTGTACATAACTATATCTTTCTGGATGTGCAAGTATTGGAACTAGCTTATATTGCAACATTTCATATACTATATCATATAAGTTCATTGGTTCTGAATTCATAGGCAACTCAAATAAAACATAGCTTGTATCATTTATTGTTGATGCCTTTCGTTTTTCCAATAAATTTATTATATTCTCTGAAAAATATATTTCGTTTCCTAAATATAAATTTGTATTTATATTTTTAGTCTTTAGATTCTCTAAAATAGCTTTAACCCATACTTCTCTTTCTGGTACGTCTGTTTCATAATAATTTTCCATATAATGTGAAGTAGATACTACAGATTCAAATCCTGCTCTTTCTGCTTCTTTAATTAGATTAAATGTTTCTTCTATACTTCTTGAACCATCATCAATATTTGGTAATATATGTGAATGAAAGTCTATCATTTTTCTTTTGCTCCTTTTTTTCGTTTTTTTATAATGCCTTTACTAGTATACATTTAACTTTAAAAATTTTCAATATGTTTATGCAAATTTTGTTTAATTTTGACGATTTTTAGTTGTCAGTTAGGATATTTTTGCATAAATTAAGGACGGAAATAAAAAATCATCCGTCCTACAAATTATTAATTATTATTTAAATTCTTCTTCTCTTTATCTAAATATTCATTAATCTGATTTAAAATATCGGTAGTCTTTTCTAAAGAAATGTCATCTTTATTTTCTATATTAATTTTTCTTTGCATAGCATTTGATTTATTCTCATTGCCAACATTGTTTTTCTCTCTAATATTTTGATGTTGTTTATTTGATTGCGGAATATCCTGTCTATTCTCTCTCCTTACATTATTCATTCTGTCTTGTCTAACTATATTTGAAACTCTTGTATTCCTTCTTTTTGGATTCATATATGATGTAGATGTTGAACCATAATAATATGATTGCTCGTATTTCTTTGCTGATACAGGTACTTTGTTTAATACAATTCCTGCTATTTTTCCTCCTACATTTTGAATATTTGTAACAATTTTTTGTAAATCATCTTTTTTAGTTTGTTTGTGTGCAGTAACTATAACTGTAGAATCTACGATTCTTGATAATATAATTGAATCTGTTACTAATTCAGAAGGAGTTCCATCTATAATAATCAAATCACATAATTCTTTTAATCTATCTAACAAACTAACCATTTTAGTAGAAATCAATAACTCTGATGGGTTTGGTGGTATATTCCCAGCTGGTATTATATACAAGTTAGGAATCTGTGTATCTTGAATATAATTTGATAAATCATCAGATATTTCATTACCATTATTCATATCTATTCCTGATAAATAGTTTGATAAACCTGGTCTTGGAGAAACTTCAAATATGGCATATTGTCTGCCTTTTCTCATATCTGCATCAACTATAACAACTCTTTTTCCTGCTTGTGCAAATGTAACTGCTAAATTTGCTGTTATCCAACTTTTTCCTTCATTTGGTAAGGTAGATGTTACCAATAAAGTCTTTAATTTATTATTAGTGTTCATAAATTGTATATTTGTCCTTAATGTTCTAAAAAATTCAGAAACAGGAGATTTAGGATCTCTATGTGCTATTACTTCTTTTTTCATTATCTTCTACCTCCTTTTCTTTTCTTTAGTTTTTGCATGTCAGAATCATAAATTGGTATTGATGCAAGTACTGGTAACTTTATACTTGATTCAATATCTTCTTGTGTTTTTACTGTTGTGTCTAACATATTTAAAATTAATACATACGCAACTGCAACAACTGCACCTATAAATGCAAATATAACAATATTTTTTAAATAATTAACATTTGAAGGTTGACTTGGTACTGTTGCTTGGTCTACTATATATACATTATTTATTTTATATATTTCTTCTGCAATCTTTTCTTTAAAAACTTTTGCTGTTTCATTTGCTATTTTAGCTGCATATTCAGGATTTTCATTTGATACTGTTATCTCAATTAATTCTGTATCTTCCACAGCTGTAACTTGTATATTCTTTCTTAATGCCTCTTCATCTATATTAATTCCTAAGTTTGATATAACTTGTCCTAATATATTTTTACTTTTTACTAATTCACTATATGTAGCAACTAATTTAGAGTTAATTGTAATATCTGTTGTAGTAATTCCATCTGTAGATGTTGTTGTTTGATTTGTGTCTGTATTATTGCTTCCTGTTCCTACTAATACTAGTGTTGTTGATGAACTATACATTGGTGTTACAAATCCTACTGAGTATATTATTCCTATTACTATAAATATTAATATTATTAATATTATTTGAGCCCTTTTGTTCCAAAACATTTCAAATAGTTCTTTTAAGTCGATTTCTTCCATCTTTTCCTCCTTTTATTTCTTCTTTTGATTTTTTTCTTTTATAGTATATATTTTTATACACTTTTTTGCAATATTTTAAGAAAAAAAAGTAAGATATTTATCTTGCCTTTAAATATACTCATAATATGACTTTAATTCTTTATCATATATTGCTTGCAAATTCAACCAAAATGTGGATTTAACACAAAAAACATATTCTAATGCTTTAGCAAATTTAGGAGAAATTCCTTTTTTTCCATTTATAACTTCACTCACATGCTTAACAGAAAATCCTATTCTTTCTGCTAATTCTTCTTGTTTCATATTGTTCTCTTCCAACTTTTCTTTTATACTCATTCCTGGATGTATTATAAATTCAAGAGATAAGCCAGTCATATTTGTCTCCATATTAATTCACCACTCCTAACAAAATTCATTTGATATTTAATACTTTCCTATCTTCCAATAGAATAATACTCTATTCCTTTCTCTTCCATTTCTTTCACATCATATATATTTCTTCCATCATATACTAGTGGTGTTTTCATTAACTTTTTATACTCTTCTGGTTTTATTTCTTTTATTTCATTCCATTCTGTGAATATAAAGCAGATATTAGCTCCTTCTAATGCTTCTTCTGGTGTTGAAACATAATTAATTTCTGTTGGATATCTCTTTTTGAAATTATCTTCTCCTACTGGGTCATATGCATAAATATTATTAGCATTATTTTTTAATAACAATTCTACATTATCTAATGATGGTGCTTCTCTTAAATCATCAGTTCCTGGCTTAAATGTTAAACCTAATATTGCAATTTTAACTCCATTAAATGTTATCATTCTTTCTGATGCTTTCTTAAATAGTTTAACTTTTTGTTGCGCATTTACATCTACTGCTGCTTCTACTGTTTTTAATTTATATCCATGTTGTTTTGCTAAATATTTTAATGCCTTTGTATCTTTTGGAAAGCAACTTCCTCCATAACCAATACCAGCATTTAAGAATTTTGCACCTATACGTGGATCATATGACATACCTTTTGCTACATCTTCAATATTGGCTCCTACTAATTCACAAAGATTAGCTATATCATTCATATATGAAATTTTTAATGCTAGAAAATCATTTGATGCATATTTTATCATTTCAGCACTTCTTCTATTTACTGAAACAATTGGTAATTCAAATGGTTCATATATTTCCATTAATTTCTTTTCAGCTTCTTTACTTTCTGTTCCTATAATAATTCTTTTTGCTTGTAAAGTGTCTCTTACTGCTGTTCCTTGTGCTAAAAATTCTGGATTACTTGCAACTTCTACTTTTACATCATTTACTAAAAAGTCTTTAATAAATTGCTCTACTTTGTCATTTGTTCCAATAGGTACAGTTGATTTTACAACCACCAAACAATCTTTTTCTATGTTCTCTGCAATCTGTCTTGATACAGTTGCTATGTAACTTAAATTTGCAGAACCATCTGGTTGTTCTGGAGTTCCTACCCCTATAAATATAGCATCTGCATCTTTATAGGCACTTTTGTAATCTGTTGTGTAATCCAATCTTCCTTCTTTATAATTTTTTTGCATTAATTCTTCCAAATCTTCTTCATATATTGGACAAATCCCATTTTTCATCGTTTCTACTTTTCTTTCATCTACATCAACACAAATGACTTGATGTCCTTTTTCTGCAAAACATACACCTGCTACTAATCCTACATATCCTGTTCCAGCTACCGCTATTTTATATTGTTTCATTTTTTATGTTCCCCCTATTATTCATATAAATTTTTATTTTCTTTATACCATTTTACAAAATTTTCTATTCCTTCCCTAAATGTTGTTTTTGGTTCATATCCAATTAATGTTTTCGCTTTTGAAACATCTGCATAAGTTCTATCCACATCTCCTGGTTGCATTGGCAATTGTTTTATTTTTGGTTCTATTCCTAAAGCTTGTCCAATGGTATTTATCATTTCTTTTAATGTTGTTGGAGACGAATTTCCAATATTTAGAATTTCATATACATTTTGATTGTTCATACAATAATTACAAGATTTTATAATTCCATCAACAATATCATCAATATATGTATAATCTCTTGATGTTGTGCCATCGCCAAACATTGGTATTTCTTTTCCTTCCAACATTAATCTTGTAAATTTATTGATTGCTAAGTCAGGTCTCTGTTTTGGACCATAAACTGTAAAAAATCTTAGCATAACAATATTCATATCAAATAATTTATGATATACATGTGCCATTACCTCATTTGCTTTTTTAGTTGCTGCATATGGACTTATGGCATAATCTACTATCATATCTTCTCTAAAAGGTACTTCTTTACAATTTCCATAAACACTACTAGAAGATGCAAACACGCCATTTTTTACATTATGTTCTTTCATTTCTTCTAAAATATTTTGCGTTCCCATACAGTTTACTTCTTGATACAATATCGGATTTTCTATTGATGGTCTAACACCTGCCATAGCGGCTAGGTGCATGACTATGTCAATTTGATTTTCATCAAATATTTCTTTTAGGGCTTTTCTATCTCGTATGTCTGCTCTGTATAATTTAAAATTTTCATTTTGTAGTAATTCTTTTACATTATTTTCTTTTATTTTTGGATTGTAAAAGTCACAAAAATTGTCTATTGCTACTACTTTGTTTCCTTGTTCGATTAATTTTTGGCTTAATGTTGAACCGATAAATCCAGCTCCGCCGGTAATGAAATATGTGATCATGTTATTTCCTCCCAATATAATCCTTATTTCCAAATTATTACTTCTCTTTCAATCTCTCTATGTAATATTCTATGTAAAAAGCAACATCTATTTATTATTGTAATTGCATCATTATAACTTCCCGTACCATCATTAACTAACCAATTGGAATTATTTCTAGCCATCCTAACGCCCTTTCTATTTCCACAAAATAATGATACAATTTTTAAAATTCTTGGAGAAAAATTAGAAAAACAACTTCCAAAGCATCCTTTTCCCCATTCTTGATTATTTTTACAATATTCTATTCTTTTTTCTATTCTATTATTAGAATCTTCTATTTTTTGTTTTTCAAGCTTTATTTCTGCACCTAGAATAATAAAATTTCCATTTTTAAAAATCGATTTTCTATATTCAAAATTACAATCTTCTTTATTCATTAGAACTATCTTTTCACTTTCAATATCAAAAACCTTTACTTTAGTTATGAAATCTGAAATATTAAATTTTACATTATTTCTACCGCCAATTCCAGCATTCATATAGATAATTCCTCCAAACATCGCAGGTAAACAAAATAGTTCTTCAAAACCTCCATATCCTAACTTATTTACTTTTCGAATTATCTTTTGTATTCTATTTGATGCACCTATATAGAAACACCCTTCTTCCGTCATTGTTATAGTTGTATCCATTTTCTCCATATATATGACATTTTCATATTGTTTTTGATCATCTATTAATAAATTTGAACCGCCTGATAGTATATACCATGATTTATTTTCTTTTTTCAATTTTTTTATCAATTCAATCAATTCTACATCACTTTCTGGAATAAAAAAATGTTTTGCTATACCACCAATTTTAAATGTAGTTTTATTAGCCAAATTAACTTCACTTTTTTCTATCATTTACCTATTCTCCTTTTAACTTCTCTATTTTCCACTACGAAATACATTTTTCATTTTTTCAATAAATCCTCTAAAATCTTTTCTGTAAAATACTAAAGCACCAACAAAAACTGTTACTAAAGAGATAATTCCTGCAATTGTAGCATTTTTTATCCAATCAATATAGTTATATGAAAAATCTAAATTTAATAAATTAAATGCTAAAATTATTATTGCTATCTCTAAAAATGATACCATACATTTTCCTATTGTAATAAAATAACTTCTTTTAACTATATTTTTACACATATATATTGATAATTGCATTGTTCTAAATACCATTGAAATTAGTGTTCCAATCGCAACACCTACCAAGCCAAAATTAATTACTAATATTACCGAAATAACTATGTTAATTATAGCTTCAAGTATAGCTCCATTTCTTGTTTGTTTATAATGTCCAGCAGCTTGTATTACCATTTGATAAGGTATTCTTATTGAGTAAAAGAATTGTGCAATTAATAGAATATATGCAAATGCTGGTCTTAAATAATCCACATCATTTATTCCATATGTATATACATTTACAAATTGTAATATTAATACTATAGCACATGCATAAACTATAGTTGATATATTATAAACTACAAATTCGACAATTGATAAGTTCTCTTTAATTGGTTCTTTTTCACTTTTAGCTATCATATTACCAAATGCTGCTTCCAATCCATTAGAAAATGCCAAAACAATATTTTTTAATGACCTAATAACCATATTATACACACTATATACTGATACTTCAAACATATTTGAAAATACAGTTAAAACCATAATATCTGTATTATTTGTAACAAATGTAGCAACTTGATGCCAAAAAGCATCCCACCTTTGAGATATAGCATTATTATCTGGTTTTACTTTTAAATTTAATTTGTATTTTCTTTTAACATATATATTTATACAGATTGGACATATACAAAATGCTATTGCACTTCCTAATTTTACTACATGTATTGAAAAATCATTTAATATTAAAACTGATGCAATAATTACATTTAAAATAGTTGCTATTATTTTAAATAAAGAAGATATCCATAGTTTTTGATCAGCTTGTAATAATATTAAATATGTAATTCCCCAAAAGCTTTCTGCAAAAGTACTGATACTAATAATCAAAAATAATGAAAATGTAAAAAACCAACTAAATTCTTCATCTACTAAAAATGGATATATTATTGCAGCACCAACAATTAATAAAGCTAATATCAGTCCAATTTTTTTCATAAATAAGTCTGTAGCTTTCATAATTGAATTTATTTGGTCTTTATCTTTATTTGCTAATGGCTTATATAAAGCTGCTCTTGTAGCTCCACCAATACCTGATCGTAGCAAGACAGCACAAGATAAAAATTGTGTAATCGAACTTATTATTCCATTATATTGAGAACCAAATCTTTCTAATATTAAACGTGGTAATATGAAACCACAAATAATTGTAACTATTTGTAAGATTAAATCCATGATTGTATTCATTAATGTTTTCTTGCTTCTCATAATTACTTTTCCTTTTATACTTTCTATCTTATATATTATATATTTTTATCTATTAAATTCCTTCTTCAATCTAAATACTTTTCTAAAAATTTTATTGATTGATTTCTAAATTCTTTTATTTTTTCATTAACATAATTATAGTCGGTTGGCTGAGTAAACTTATTAGTAATTGCTTCTCCGTCTGTTAATCTGTCCTTTAACTTAACTGACTCCAAAAAATTATTAACCTTCTGCTTATTTCTGTTAATTACAACAAAATTTTTTTCTAAGTTAGCTGAAAAAATTGTACCATGAAAAGTATCTGTAATAATATAATCTGCATATATCATATAATTTAAGAAATTATTTGGATTATTTACTATATATTTATCACAGTATTCCCTATCAAAAATGGTACTAATAATTTTTAAGTCATTTTTTTCTGCAAAGTCTTTGATATTCTTTATCTGTTTTTTGGATAATTGGGTAGCTAAATAAAGAAAAATATAATCTTTCTCTTTTGGATTTTTTTCTATCTCTATATAATCTCTTTTGGTCAATAATAAAGTAGGATCACAAACTAGTTGTACATTATTTTGTGATAGTTCTTTAACCATTGTATATGTATTTTCATCCCTAACAGATATTCCTTTTAAATTATTTAACATTATAGGGATATCTTTATATTCTTTTATTTTTTCGATAGAAGTATTTGCTATAGATGCTGCATATGAAATAACATCTTTGTTTTTAAAAACCCCACCAAAATAAACTTTGTAATTTTTTCTAAAAAAGTTTTCATCAAGATTCCATATAGTGTCACTACCTAATATAAATAAATCAACATCTCTAAAAAATTTTTCTTTATTAGGAATAATTTTAAAACTAGATTGACTTTTCTTAAAATCTCTAAACATTTGATAAGCTCTTCTACTTTCAGCAAAACCCTTTTTAAGAAATTTCTTCATAATATATGAAATTTGATATATCTTCGAAGAAGATGATTCTATTGAATTTTCTCTTTTCAAATAAACAACATCTACCCCTAAACGTTCCAAAAATAATCCTAAGGCCCTTGCTTGCCAAAAACTCCCACTATTTATACTATTATATACAGTTACGATACAAACTATCATTTAAATTCCTCTCTTTTCAATCAAATAATTGTAAAATATTTTGCTTTATTTCCTAGTAACGTTGTACTCTATTTTATTCTAAACATTTCGTTATATTTCTATTAAGTTTTCAAATTCAATAATAAAATACTTTGTATTAAAATATGTATTTATTATAGCCATTTTCTTCTTATTAATTCTTTTCTTAAATTCTCTATAATCATTTGAGGATTAAAATTATTTTTTAAATGTTTTTGCATTTCTTTAGATAATTTAATATATTCATCTTTACTTAAATTCCAACAATATTTTAAACTTTTTTCTAATGATTCTTTATCATTTTTTTTATATAATAATTTACTTTGTTTTAATCTTTCAGGATAATATATAGAAGTAACATCACTATTAGTTGCTATACAAGGAATTCCATATTGAATAGATTTTATAATATTAATCAATCCAGAAACTTTACTTTCCTTAAGCGGACAAATTGTAAAAAAAGCACCTTTCATTAAATTATAATATTCTTTGGATTGTATCTCTTCTAAACACTTTATATTATTAGGCACTTGTTTACTATTTATGTCATTTTTCCCTGCAACAATAACACACTTCATTTCTGGTAATTCTTTCAGTGCATCTATTAATGTTTCCCAATCTCTATTATTAACTCCTCCAGCAAAACAGTATTTTTCTTTCTTTTCATATTCAGCATTTTTAAATTCTTCTTTATCATCAAAAACATCTGGTAGAAAAAGACCATTCCATTTTTTCAGTTTAAATTTTTCTATAAACTCTTTTTCTAAATATTTTGCATTAATAATTGGCATAACTTTTTCGTTTTCTAAAACTTTTTTTATTTTTTTATATTTACTTTCATCTGGTAAATCAATCCAATTAAACGAAACAATTTTTCTATTTATTCTAAATCTCATACATAGAGTACTTAGAAGAACCCCTTGAAAATTACTCCAAGTTACAATAATATCTTCCTCTTCTGAATAGATAATAGCTTTTAATGATTGGACTAGTACAAAAAATCTAAGAAATATTTTTCCTATTTTTAACTTTGGAAACATTCTTGACAATTTGAAATAAGATATTCTAATTCCAGTTTTAATAATTTTTACATCAGCAATCTTTTTTAAACCATCAAATAACCAAATTTTATCACACGTATCAATAGGACAATCATATAATAATATAAACTTTTTTTTCATTAAACTTTCCCTCTTCCATATTTCCTTTACTCGTTATTTTTTTGAGTATAAGGTAGCTCTATCATATTTCCTAAAATGTTGTTGTACTCTTTAGGTTCAAACTGTTCATATCCTGATTTAGGAAAAAAGGTAATTTCACTAAAATAAATCCTTTCATCTATTTCATAAAAATCTATTCTTACAAAAGCAATTCTTTTTGATAATTTTTCTGATAATTCTATCATTGATTTCAAATTAGTTGGTTTCTTTATACTTTTATCTGTTTCGCAAGAACCTTCTTTTAAATTGATATAATTCCAATCTGTATCAAACCATGTTTCTTTTAGTTTCTTACTTCTTTCAGAACATGCAAGTATTATTTTTACTTTTCCTCCAAAGCAAAAAAATTTATAGTCAATCAGTTCTGGTTGTTCTTTAGTAGCCATATATTTTTCTATAATAATTCTAGGTCTAACATTCTTATATGGCCATTCTCTACTAACAGCATAATAATTTCTTTTTAAATGTTTTTTTATTTTTTTCTTTGCAAAACCATAACAAAGTTTTTCCTTATCTTTGCATATTACATTTCCACCTGAATCATGTGTACATTTTATAACAAATTGCTCTGGTAATTTTTTAAAATTGATATCTTCAAATTTATCATATATCCCTATAGTTGGTATAACATAGTCTTCTCCTATGATTTGTGAAACATACTTTTTAACCTCATACTTATCAACCATTTTTGTATATTCAGATTTTCTATCATATAATTTTAACCACTGTAATTTTTCATTGAATGTTTGAGGATTATTCAAATTTAACCTTTTTCCCATTTTTAATTTATATAACATTTTTAAATAGATTTTATCTGGTAAAAACCAAAAACAGTTTTTACTGAATAGATATATTAAGATTAATTTTGGCTTTTTTATATACTTCCAAATTTTACTCACAGCAACTTTTACTCCTTTAAATATTATTATTTTCTTTACTATCTTTCTTCGATATTGAACCTGCCAAAGCTAAAAAAATCACATTAAATTCACTAATATAACTAACATTTGCATAATCTAGTATAAGTAATATTAAAATTGTAATTATAAAAAATAGCGTTTGTCTAGATTTATTTCTTAAATAATTAAAAAACAAATTTATAAGCGTTTTTCCCCATATATAATAATATATAGTAAAACCTACAATTCCTAAAGTTGACAACATTTCAACATAATTATTATGAGAATATGCAACATGACTATAACTAATTTCTCTCATATAAGTGACAAAATTATTTCCTCCATATCCTAAAATTGGATAATCTTTAAATAAATCTATTGCTTTTTCTATGTAAAATGTTCTTTCTTCTAAACTACCGTCCACATCCTGGTTAACCGCAGTTCCTTGTATAGTTAATACTGTTTTTTCAATCCTTCTTCCAATTATTTTGTATAACATTTCATTATTGAAAATTAAATATATCATAAAGCATAAAAATACTATAATAATCAAGCTTTTCAAAAAGAATTTCCATCCTTTAGAAATTATCAGTTCATAAGATACAAAACCTAATATGATCATCAATAATGCCTTTTTAGATCCCGTAAACATAGCAACTACTATAAATATTATTGCAGAAATACTATAAAAAATCAATGCCATCTTGCTTCTTTGATTTGTATTATTTGATGTCTTATAATGTAAAAAATAAATACAAGCAATAAATCCAATGGCTAGTCTCATTCCTAATCCATTAGGATTAAGTCCAATAGCTTCTCCTATTCTTTCTGTTCCCCATTCAGATTGTGGTGTTCTTATCATTAATAGAACACAAGTATATAGAAGAGAACCTATAATCAGTTTTAACGTTGTATTTATACTCTTTTCATCTTTTATAATTATTGGGAAACAAATAAAAATGCCTAATATTTGTATAAAATTGTTCACATAATACATAGTATCATTTGGATTTTTAGCCCAAATAACAGATAGAAAATAAAAACCCCAAAAAATAACACACCACTTTATTTGTTTTGTTATTACTATTTTTTTTTCTAAAATAATTGTAATTGCTACTAATAAACCAAAAGTAATTCTTACAAATATTGCGTCAAATCCTGTTCCTAACTGATATGCGGATATTGAGATCAAATACAAAAATAAAAATATATAAAATATATTAATTGTTTTTATTTTTCTTATATTTAACATAATTTTCCTTTCCTAATTATACGCAATTGAAATAAATTTTTTTCCAACATCCTGAATATCATATCCCTGTTCTTTTATTTGTTTATATGTTTCTTCTCTATCTTTAGATTCCGTTATTTTATTTATCCAATCTTTTATATCTTTAAGAGAACAAAAATCAACTCTAGTAGTTAACTTAACATCTTTAGTAATTGTATCAGAAATCACACATCTTAATCCTGAGGTTTGTGCTTCAATAACAGTATTAGGCATTCCTTCATATAAAGATGGGAAAACAAAGCAATCCATACATTGATATAACTCGTTTGTATCATTTCTTAACCCTAAATACATTATTTTATCTTGTACTTCTATTTTTTGAGCATAATTGATAACATCATCCTTTAAAGGTCCATCTCCTATTAACATTAGTATAGAATGACTATTAATTTTCAAATATTCTTTAAAAACATCTAATAAAAATTTATGATTTTTTTGTTCTGTAAACCTTCCAATATGTCCAATTACAAATTTATCTTCAATTTTTAGTTTCCTTCTTAATTTCTGTCGAATTTCTTTATTATATCTAAATTTTTCCAATGGTACGCCATTATTCAATAAGATAACTTTTCCTTTTTCATAACTTCTTTTTCCAAACATATGAATTGCCGCAGTATCAGATGGTGCAATTTTTTTGTTTGGAATAATTACAGCTAATGGTTTAAATATTTCATGTATTAAAGCATTTGTTTTATTTCCACAACTATTTGAATTACTAGATCTAAAAATCAAATTTTTTGCTCCTCCAATTTTTGCAGCTAGTAAATCAATAGCAGATAACGAATGTTGTGATATTCTAATAACATTTTTATATTTTCCTTTTTTTACTATTTTTACTATATTCATAAAGTTAGATATAGGATTTTTAGTTTTTTTGGGAATATGTATCATTTTTCCTCCCATTCTCAAGATTTCATCATCATAAAATCCTTTTTGGGGATTGGTAACGCAAAAATCCATTTGATACTTTTCTAAATGTAGTGTACGATATAATTTCATCAAAAAAGTTTCTGCTCCTCCAGTGTTCATTCCTCCAACTATACATAATAATTTTTCCATTTTTACAACCTACCTTACTAAACTTGTATTAACGTCATAATATTTATTCTTAAATATTTTTTGTTTCAATTTTATAACCATTGCTAAGTATTTTTTTGCCTTTGAATTTTGATATTTTTCCCATTTTTTAGCATAATATAAAAACTCTTTTTTACCAAATAAATCATACAATAACAATAATTGCTTAATATGTAAATCATGATATGCAGGACTTGCAATTGTTCCCTTTAAGTCGTAATTTGACCAAAACTTGTGGTCATATTTATTTAAGTTTTCGGCTATACATTCTACTGTTTTATTTAATATTTGTTTATATTTTTCATCATTATTAATCAAAGTATAATCATATAATCCAAATATAGAAAATATCCATCCATTTAAAACAGATAAATTCTCTTTAGAAACATATTCCTGAAAAATTGGATAATTATTTTCATAATAGCAAGTCCCCCCACTTTCAATGTCTTTTATCATATAATCAATTGCTAAAGTAGCTTTATTATAAAATTCTTCATTTTTTGTTTCTATATATGCTCTTAATAAAACAGAAGTACCTTCACTTTGACACATCGAAGACTGTGTTTTATGTTTAGAATCATTAAGTTTTTCCATACATTTCCACATTCCACTGCTTTCTTGATTATTTTTTGCCCAATTCGCTATCTTAATAAATTCATCTAAATATTTTATGTCTTTTTCCATTAAATATAAATCATATAATCCTAAAGCATATTGAAATATTGAAATCGGAAAATATGCTTTTATGCCAGTTATTGTTGTATTTATAGGTATTCCATTTTCATCTAATATTGTTTTTTCTGAAACTTTATTGGTCAAATCATTATAATAACCTTTTATCTCTGTTTTTGAATAACATTTACCTTTATCTTGTTTTACATGAAATGAACTTTTTCCATTTAACATGTTTATCCAACGTTTTAATAGTCTAAAAAATTTTTTCATATTTTACCTCAATATTTTTTCTATAAAGTCTTTTAAATTTTCGTCAATCAAATATTTTTTAGATAATTCTAATGACCTATTTTTAAATTTCTGAATCAAATTAGAGGTGATCATTTTTTTTGTTTTTTCAAACATATCTTCATAATCTTTATATTTAAAAATAATTCCATTCCTGTTATCTTCTACATATTCTCTTGCATATTGCCAATCAGAAACAACCACTGCTAATCCTGCAACATATGAATCTATTAAAGCTCCTGGTAAACATTCTCCTGGATATTCCGTAGGTAAAATAAAAATATCATATTGAGATAATATCTCATATTCCGTTTTATTATCAGGCTTTATTTCTCCTTTATATTGTATTTTTTCTGTGAATAACTTACTTATTTCTTTCAAGTATTCTTTGCTTACTTGTCCAAAAATATCTAATCTACATTTATATCCATTTTTATTTAGTCTATTTATTAATCGTATTGCTTCTTCTATTCCTTTAGCTTTAATGATTCTTCCAAAAAAAACAAATCTTATTTCCATTTCTTTTTGATACATATTTTTAAAAGGCTTTATTAATCTAAAGTTATTTACCACTTGTATATTAGTAATTCCAATAGAATTCAAATTTTCTTTTAAAGATTTAGCTTCCACATATATTTCTTTTATTCTAGTATAACTTTCTACATTCCATTTTTTTTCAGTTATGTTCGTATATAAAGAACCACCTATGACAAAGTAATAGATTTCTTTTTTACAGTTAACTTTTCGAAAAAAATTTAATATAATATTCGCACCTCTATCGGCACTAGATATAACTACTTTGTCACACCACAAAAAATATATAATTATAAAAAAAACTAACTTTAAAATATGATGTTTCCAATTATCTGTATCAACACTTTTCAAATATATGTTCTTTTGTTTTTGCAAATACTCTTCTAACAATTTGCATTTTACTGTTTCGCCATCTAATCTATTTCTTTTCTTGGCAGTTGTAGCAATATATAAAACCTTCATATTTCCTTTTTCTTCTTTCCTAGATAAATTCTTTTTCTACAAGCATTTAATGTATATCCAACAAAGCAGCAACATGATTTGAATAAAGATAATTTTTCAATTTTTCTATATAAATACCATGTACCTTTTATTGCTTTAAATTTATTACTTGATAAAGAGTTATTTACTACTCTATAATATGATAAATTTTCTGGAACCTCATAGCAATCATAACCAACTTTTAACAATTGACACCATGTGGCAGCATCTTGTCTTCTTCTAATATTAGGCATAATTAGTATTTCTTTTCCTGTAATATCAGTATCAATCATTACCCCAACAGTTTGTATAATTGTATTATGTAAAAACATGTTATAATTTACTTTTTTAGGTATTTTTACAATTTTGTTTAAGCTTTTACCTTCTTCAGTTATTTTTTCATAATCTGTACAAGTAAATGCATAATTGTTAGCAAGCATAAAATCAATTTGTTTTTCTAATTTTTCCTTCTTCCATAAATCATCTGCGTCTAAATATGCAATAAATCTTCCATCTGATTTTTGTAAAGCAAAATTTCTTGCAACAGCAGCTCCAGAATTTTTAGATAGTTTATAATATTTAATTCTATTATCTTTTTGCATATACTCTTTTATAATGTTTGCTGAATTATCCGTGGACATATCATCAACTAATAATAACTCCCAATCAGTATAAGATTGACTTTGAACGCTTTCTATTGTTTCCTTTATATATTTCTCACAATTATATACAGGAGTTATTATTGAAACTTTGTTATTTATTTTCACTTTCATTCTAAATAGCTCCTTCTTTTTTCACTACATTTTCTACTGTTTTATACAATATTTTTATATCTGACTTTAAAGTATGGTCATAATAATAGCTCATATCCAAAGTCAATCTATCTGTAAAAGTTGTACTACTTCTACCACGTGTTTGCCAAAGTCCAGTTATACCTGGCTTACAAGCTGTTATGTAATTAAAAAATCCGTTTATATCTTCTTTTTCTCTTGGCAAATATGGACGTGGTCCTACTAAGCTCATTTCTCCTTTTAATACATTTATAAATTGAGGGAATTCATCCAAGCTTGTCTTTCTTATAAATTTTCCTATTTTTGTTATTCTTGGATCATTTTTCAATTTTTTATATTCTCTATATTCTTCTCTCGCTTCTTCATTTTCTTCTAGATATTTCTCTAATCTTTCATCAGCATCTATTACCATTGAACGATATTTGTACATTTTAAATATCTTACCATTTTGACCTATTCTTTCTTGTGTATAAAAAACTGGTCCTTTATCTCCTATTATCTTATTAGCTATCCATATTCCTATTGTTATTGGAATTAA
>CALYAB010000024.1 GCA_944393395.1 uncultured Clostridia bacterium | reverse complement strand
CTGAACTGCAACAATTATACAATATAAGAAAATAAATGTAAATATTTCTATTGACTTTTTTATAAAAAAGTATTAAAATAATTGACATAAGATAAAGACAAGTAAGAGAAAAAGTAAAATAGAGGTTATCTAAAGAGAGGATTAGTCATCGGCTGTAAGCTAATCTAGAAAAACATATTTGAAAAACTAACTCTTCAAGTTTTTGGTGAATAAGCCAAACGTCTAAGATACGTTATAATCTTTAATTAAGTAAAAAATAGGATGGAACCGTGTTATTTAGCACTCCTATGGATAATTTTATATAATGTCCATAGGAGTTTTTGAATTATATAAAAAATATTACACTACTATAAACTACTAAGGACAATAAAAGGAGGTTTTATTATGTTAAAAATTACATTAAAAGACAATTCAATAATAGAGGTAGAAAAAGGAACTTCAATTATTGATGTAGCAAAAAAGATAAGTGAAGGGCTAGCAAGAAATGCAACTTGTGGAGAAGTTGATGGTGAGGTAAAAGATTTAAGATTTGAATTAAACGAAGATTGTAATTTAGTAATTCATACATTTAGTCAAGATGATTTAGAAGGAAAAAAAGCATATTGGCATACAACATCACATATAATGGCTCAAGCAGTAAAAAGATTATTTCCAAATGTTAAGTTTGCAATAGGACCAAGTATTGACGAAGGATTTTATTATGATTTTGATGTAGAGACTCCTTTTACAGATGAGGACAAAGCTAAAATAGAAGAAGAAATGAAGAAAATCATAAAAGAAAATATTCAAATTGAAAGATTTTCATTACCTAAAAAAGAAGCAATAGAACTTATGAAAGATCAACCATATAAAATAGAATTAATAGAAGAACTACCAGAAGGAGAAGAAATTAGTTTTTATAAACAAGGAGATTTTACAGATTTATGTGCTGGACCACATTTAATGAGTACAGGAAAAGTAAAAGCTGTAAAAATACTTTCATCTTCAGGAGCTTATTGGAGAGGTAGTGAAAAAAATAAAATGCTTCAAAGAATTTACGCAATTTCATTCCCAAAAGCTAGTCAATTGCAAGAACATTTAGACTTTTTAGAAGAAGTAAAACAAAGAGACCATAGAAAAATAGGAAAAGATTTAGAAATATTTATGACACATAAATTAGTAGGTTCAGGACTTCCAATGTATTTACCAAATGGAGCTACAATAAGAAGAATATTAGAAAGATATATTCAAGATAAAGAGATTTCTTTAGGATATGACCATGTATATACTCCATCATTAGCAAATGTTGATTTATACAAAACAAGTGGGCATTGGGATCATTATAAAGAAGATATGTTTCCAGTAATGAAAATGGATACAGAAGAAATGGTATTAAGACCAATGAATTGTCCACATCACATGTTAATATACAAAAACAAAATGCATTCATATAGAGACTTACCAATTCGTATAGGGGAGTTAGCACATGATTTTAGATATGAAGCAAGTGGAAGTGTTTGCGGGCTAGAGAGAGTACGTCAAATGTGCCAAAATGATGCTCATTTATTTGTAAGACCAGATCAAATAAAAGAAGAAGTTGGAAGAGTAATAAAATTAATAAAAGAAGTTTATCAAAAAGATTTTAAATTTCCAGCATCAGCATTTAAATATAGATTATCATTAAGAGATAAAGCAAATAAAGAGAAATATATTGATAATGACGAAATGTGGGAGACAGCAGAAAGTCAATTAAGAGAAATATTAAAAGAACTAGATATAGAATTCTATGAAGCAGAAGGGGAAGCTGCTTTCTATGGACCAAAAATAGATATTCAGATAAAAACAGCATTAAACCATGATATAACAATACCAACTTGTCAATTAGACTTTGCATTACCAGAAAGATTTGAACTAGAATATATAGGCGAAGATGGAAAAGCACATAGACCAGTTGTTATTCATAGAGCTATCTTAGGTTCATCAGATAGATTTATATCTTTCTTGTTAGAAGAAACAAAGGGAAATCTTCCTGTATGGATTGCACCACTACAAGTAAAAATCTTACCAATTACAGATAATCAACATGAATATGCATATAAAGTAAAAGAACAACTGCAAGCAAAAGGAATTCGTGTAGAAGTAGATGATAGAAATGAAAAGACAGGATATAAAATACGTGAAGCTCAACTTCATAAAATACCATATATGTTAGTAGTTGGAGCAAAAGAGGTAGAAGGAAACACTGTGTCTGTTCGCTCAAGAGAAGATGGAGATATTGGTGTAAAACCAATAGAAGAATTTGAAAAAGAAATATTGAAAAAAATAGAAGATAAGCAATAAAAAATTCGTTCTAATTATTGACACAAATAGGATTTTATGGTAAAATAGGTAACTGTAATCCGCTTAGTCAAGGTACATAAATACTAATAACAAATTAGTTACCTTTTTTAAGGATTAGCGAGTATACAAATAAGGGAGGTGCATTTTAGATGTACGCAATAATTGAAAGCTGTGGAAAACAATACAAAGTAGCAGAAGGAGATGTTGTATTTTTCGAAAAACTAGATGCAGAAGAAGGTAAAAAAGTTACTTTTGATAAAGTTATACTAGTTTCAGAAGAAGGAAAAGTACAAGTTGGAAATCCTTATGTGAAAGGTGTAAAAGTAGAAGGAAAAGTAGTTTCTCATGGTAAAGGTAAAAAAATCATTGTTTTCAAAATGAAACCTAAAAAGAATTATAGAAGAAAACAAGGACATAGACAACCATATACAAAAGTAGAAATTACATCAATCAAAACAGCTGCTAAAAAAGCAGAAACAAAAGCAGCAAGTGCAAAAGCTGAAACAAAAAAAGTTGCTGAAAAAGCAGAAGCATAATTATTTTTAGAACCATAAATTTTAGAATAATAAAGAATGAGATAAAAAAATCTGAACCGAAAGGAGTGAAAGAGCATGGCTCATAAAAAAGGTCAAGGTAGTAGCCATAACGGTAGAGAGAGTGAATCAAAGCGTCTTGGAGTAAAAAGAGCTGATGGTCAATTTGTTCTAGCTGGAAATATCTTAGTAAGACAAAGAGGAACAAAAGTACATCCAGGAACAAATGTAGGTAAAGGTAGTGATGATACTTTATATGCATTAGTAGATGGAAAAGTTAAATTTGAAAGAAAAGGTAGAGATAAAAAACAAGTAAGTGTTTATCCAGTAGAATCATAAGGACAAATCTCGCTTCGAGAGATTTCTAATTTAACTATATATTTAAATTCTCAAAGAAGCGTAAAGATTTGTCGACGCGAAAAATTGTGAAACAATTTTTCTGTGCAATTTTGTTTTTTGCATTATAGAAAATGCAATTTTCTATAATGCAAAAAAGGAACGTTTGGGACATACCAAAACGTTCCTTTTTTTACAAATATTTTTTTAATTTTTCAACATTATTCTCTTGAAATTGAATAAAATTAGTCAATATATTTTTAATATTATCAGTAGTTTCAGGGTTATTATTTAATAATTTAACACCCTCAATAATTCCCATATTAGTTCCTTTTATTAGCATTTCTGCAATTTTAGAATCAGAATTATCAGTTAATGTGCTTATCTGAATATCAAACCAACCCATCATTTTTTGAGTAGGATTTAACTCTTTAGGAAATTCATCATATTTACCAAGTTCACTATTTACATCATTTAAAATTTCATTATATTTATTATATTCAAATTGTAAATCATCCTTTAATTTATCATCTGTAACTTTCTCGGCAATAGAAGAAATTGAATCCATTCCCATTTTTATACCTTTATTAATTTCATTTAAAATATATTCTGGTCTATTCATTATTTTTCCTCCTTAAAGTTTATATAACATATTTTTTACTAATCTTAGTATGTGCAAAAACATAAAAAATATTAATATAAAATTTATTTGAATAAAAAATAAAAAAAAGGAAAAAATGTGTATATAAAATAAAAGATAGGAGTGAATAAAATGGAAGAAATGGTAAATAAATTAAATGAATTTCTTGCTGATTTAAATGTGTTTTATAGAAAATTACAAAATTATCATTGGAATGTAAAAGGAAAAAACTTTTTTGTGTTACATGAAAGATTAGAGGAATATTATGATAAAATAAATGAACAAATAGATGAAATTGCAGAGCATATATTATCATTAGATAAACAACCTTTAGGAACAATGAAAGATTATTTAGAAAAAACTACTATAGAAGAAGCTAAAAATGCAAAAATAGAGGGAGAAATAGTATTAGACAAAATATTACAAGATTTTGAAACTTTACTACAAAAATCTATTGCTATAAAGAAATTAGCTGATGAGCATCATATATATGCAACTTCAAGTTTAATTGATGAATATATTTTAGAATATAGTAAAATAATTTGGATGTTAAAACAACATAAATAAAAAAGAAAAAATGTTCGTAAAAAGTATTGACAATTTTTAAAATTGTAGATACAATAAGGGCGAACATTTTTTTAGTTATAAGAGATTACATTTCCCATAACTGAAAAACATAGGTCACATACATTTATAATAAAGAAAGAAGAGGTTTTGAATATGATATCATCTTTACATATAAAAAATATAGGAATAATAGAAGAGTTAAATATTGAATTAAATAAAGGACTAAATGTCTTAACAGGAGAAACAGGAGCTGGAAAGACATTAATAATAGATTCCCTTCAAATTATATCAGGAGGAAGGTTTTCTAAAGAAATGATAAGAAAAGGAGAAAGCAATTCTTTTGTAGAACTTTGTATCTATAGCCCAGAAAATGAACATGCTATAGATGGAAACATAATTATTTCTAGAGAAATTAATTTAAATGGTAAAAATATGTGTAAAATAAACGGAAGAATGGTAACAGTTAATGAATTAAGAGAATTTATGAAACAATTTATTGAAATACATGGGCAAAATGATAATCAAAATTTGCTAGACAATAAATTACATTTGAAATATCTAGATGGATTTATAGGTAAAGAAATCTTGAGTGAATACCAAATTAAATACACAAGATTATATGATAGATATCTGGAAATTAAAGAAGAATTAAAGAATAATTATGGAGATGACAAAGAAAGGCAAAGAAAATTAGATTTATTGAAATATCAAATAGAAGAAATAGAAGAGGCAAAATTAAAAGAAAATGAAGAAGTAGACTTAGAAGAAAAAAGAAAAATATTTTTAAATTCAGAAAAAATAGTTGATAATTTAAATGAAGCAGATAATTTATTATCAGAAAATACAATAGACTCTCTAAGTATGGCCATTAGAGCATTAGAAAAAATAGAAGATATAGATAAAAAGTATGAAAAAGTAAATACAAATTTAAAAAGTTCATATTATGAATTACAAGAATTAGCCAGAGATATAAGTGCATATAAAGAAGAAATTTATTTTGATGAAGAAGAAAGAAATTATGTAGAAGAAAGATTAGATTTAATATATTCTTTAAAAAGAAAATATGGAAATAGTATAAAAGAAATATTGGAATATGAAGAAAAAATAAAAAAAGAAATAAACCATATAGAAAATTTAGAAGAATATAATAATAAATTAAAAGCAGAATTACAAGAGATAGAAAAATCAATGAATATCTTAGCTAAAAAAATAAGTGATATAAGAACTGAATATTCAAAGAAATTAAGTAGTAATATAAATAAAGAATTAAAAGATTTAGAAATGGCAAATGCAAAAATTAATGTAAAAGTAGAATATGTTGAAAATGAATTTTTTAATACAGGTAAAGATATTGTCAAATTTTATATAACTACAAATTTGGGAGAAGATGAAAAGGAATTATCAAAAATTGCTTCAGGTGGAGAAATGTCAAGAACAATGTTAGCAATAAAAAAAGTTTTAGCAGATACTGACATGATACCAGTATTAGTATTTGATGAAATTGATACAGGAATAAGTGGAAAAGCAGCAAATTCTGTTGCAACAAAATTAAAAGCTATATCTGAAAAACATCAGGTTATGTGTATATCACATTTACCAAATATTGCAGCAATAGCAGATTATAATTATTTTATCAGCAAAAGAGTAAAAGAAGAAAGAACTAAGACACAAATTAAGCTATTAAAGGAGAATGAAGTAATAGAGGAAATTGCAAGAATATCTTCTGGAGAAGTAAATGAAGTTACATTGAAATACGCATATGAGCTAAGGAATAAAAAGGCAAGTTAATAAAATATTTTAATGAATGGAACAATTCTTTTTAATTGACTTATATTTTATGAATATATTTCATAAAAATGTAAAAAATGTATATATAGTTAATTAAAAGGAGGAAATTTTTTTATGAAAAGAACTTCATTAATAGAAAGCATAGAAGCAGTAGAAATATTAGATTCAAGAGGAAATCCAACTTTACAAGTAGAAGTTGTAACAGAAGAAGGAATAACAGGTATAGCCTCTGTGCCATCAGGTGCATCAACAGGAAGTTTTGAAGCAGTAGAATTACGTGATGGAGAAAAAAATAGATATAATGGTAAAGGATGCCAAAAAGCAGTAGAAAATGTCAATAAAAAAATTAGCAAAAAAATAATAGGCATGAATGTATATAATCAAAGAAAAATAGATGAAGAAATGATTAGGCTAGATGATACATTAAATAAATCAAATTTAGGAGCAAATGCTATATTAGGTGTATCATTAGCAGTAGCAAAAGCAGCGAGTAATTCGCTTGGAATGGAATTATATCAATATATTGGAGGAATAAATGCAAAAGAACTACCAGTTCCAATGATGAATATACTAAATGGTGGAAAACATTCTGAAAATAATATAAGTATACAAGAATTTATGATAATGCCAGTTGGAAATATAACTTTTGCTGAAAGATTAAAAAGAGGTGCAGAAATATATCATACTCTAAAAAAGGTATTAAAAGAAAAAGGATTTAATGTTGGAGTGGGAGATGAAGGAGGATTTGCACCAAATTTACAAAATGAAGAAATGGCATTAGATGTGATTATAGAAGCAATAAAAAAATCAAAATATGAACCAGGAAAAGATGTTGTATTAGCATTAGATGTAGCAAGTACAGAAATGAGAGAAGAAGCTAAAAAAATAGGAAAAGATGGATATTATTTTTGGAAAACAGATATATTAAAAAGTAATGAAGAGATGATGGATTATTTAGTAGATTTATGTAATAAATATCCAATAGTATCTATAGAAGATGGACTAGCAGAAGAAGATTGGGATAATTGGAAGATATTAACCGAAAGATTAGGAAATAAAATCCAATTAGTTGGTGATGACTTATTTGTAACAAATATGTCAAGATTGAAAAGAGGAATAGACAAAAAAGTTGCAAATGCAATATTAATAAAACCTAATCAAATAGGAACATTAACAGAAACATTGGATACAATTAGAATGGCAAAACAAAATGGATATAAAACTATTATTTCACATAGATCTGGCGAAACAGAGGATACTACAATTGCAGATATTGCAGTAGGAATAAATAGTATGCAGATAAAAACAGGTGCACCGTGTAGGACAGATAGAGTAGCTAAATATAATAGATTACTAAAAATAGAAAAAGAAATCTAAGTAAAGATGGCAAGAAAAATCCTGCTATTTTTTATATAATATAGTAAGATATAAATGTAGTTTTTTAGATAAATATTCAATATTTTATTCTAATAGAAAATTAGAAATGGAAGTGATAGAGTGAAAAAATTACCATATGGAATAAGTAATTATGAAGAATTAATAGAAGATGGATATTATTATGTAGATAAAACAATGTATATAGAGAAACTAGAAAATTTAGCTGAAAAAAGAATTCTATTTTTACGACCAAGAAAGTTTGGAAAGACGTTATTTACAAGTACATTAGAAAATTATTATGACTTAAAAAAAGTAGATAAATTTGAAAGATTGTATGGGCAAACATATATAGGAAAAAATTCAACTAAGCTAAAAAATAGTTATCATATATTAAAATTTAACTTTTCAGGAATTGATACAGAAAATGAAGATACTACAATAAAAGGCTTTAAAAAAGAAGTTGCATCATCAATAAAATTATTTGTAGAAAAATATGGATTAGACTTTTATATTAATACAGATGATGAAACAGAAAATATATTGGATAATTTAATAAAAGCATTTACTATACAAAAGACAGAAGAAAAAATATATGTAATAATAGATGAATATGATCACTTCGCAAATGAATTGTTAGGATTTAATACAAATCAATTTAAAAGTTTAGTATCAAAGAATGGAAAAGTAAGAAAATGGTATGAAATACTAAAAAAAGGAACAGAAAGTGTAATAGATAGAATATTTATAACAGGAGTAGCTCCAATCACATTAGATAGTTTAACATCAGGATTTAATATAAGTTCAGATAAAACTCAAGATAGAGAATTTAACGCAATGATGGGATTTACCGAACAAGAATTAAGAGAACTAATGAAAGCACAAAATATTGAAGAAGAAAAACAAGAAGAATTAATACCTGTTATGAGAGAAAATTATGATGGATATAGATTTTCACTACATGGAAAAGAAAAAATATATAATTCTAGTATGTGTTTATATTTCTTAAATAATTATGTGAGATTTCATGAAGTACCTGAGCAAATCATTGATGTTAATATAGCAAGTGATTATACAAAATTAGGAAAAATGCTAGATTTATGCCAAGGAGAAGAAAGAGAAAAAGTAATAGAAAAAACAGTATCAGGAGAAGGAATAGTAAGTGAGATAAGACAGAAATTTAATCCAGCGATGGAATTTACAGAAACAGATTTAGTTTCAATGTTATATTATTTAGGATATCTGACAATAGAAGATGAAGAAGTAGGTTATCCAAAATTAAATATACCAAATAAAGTAATGAAAGAAATATATTCAGAATATTTTTTAGAGATTTTAAAACGAAATATAAATATAGATATAAGTGAAAATTATACAGAAATAGCAAGAGAAATAGCATTAGAGGGAAAGATAGACAAGATAGTAGAAATGCTAGGAAAATATTTAAAAAATTTATCAAATAGAGATTATCAAAGATTTGACGAAAAATATGTGAAGTTAATATTTTTCTGTATAGCAATGAACTTAAAAATATTTAGATTAAAATCAGAAATGGAAGTACAAAGAAAATATCCAGACATATTATTAATACCAAAGGAAAGAAATAAAGGGTATAAAGGAGTAATGATAGAATTTAAATACTTAAAAAAGGAAGAGGCAAGAAAGCAAATAGAAGAATATGGAGAATTTGAAGAAATAAAAGAATTAGAAAATATTAATAAATATACAGTAGTAGCAGTAAATGATGAAATATATGTAGAAGAAATAAAATAAGATTTGCCGACTCGAAAAGTTGCGCAGTAATTTTTCTTTTGAAAATAAAGTATGAAATATTAATTTTTTTTAGAGTTGCGTAACTTAAAAGTTTCTTTTTCAATAGAAAAATTCGTTAAGTTAGATACTTAACGAAATAGAACTAAAAACATAATACCAATAAAACATAGTAATGTCAATAGATGGAAAAGATATAAAGTAAAAAATTTAATAAAGAGAAAATAAAAAAATAAAAAACAGAAAAAGTTTATTTTTATAGTAAAATCAAGCTTTTTCTGTTTTTTTGTATTTTCATAGAGTATCTAACTAAAAGAAATATAGAGATTTACGAAAAGTCAAAAAAATAAGTGAAAAATTTTAAATATAAAGTGCTTGCGAGCAATCCTATGAAACTTTAAGTTACGCAACTCAAAGTGAAAATAAATATTTTATATTTTATTTTCAAAAGAAACTAAAACAAGATGATTAATTGAACTATAAATAATTAATATTATGAAAACAATAAGAGTTTATAGAAAAAATAACAAAAGAAAATAGAAAGAGGTAAAAATATGAGATTTATAAAAGAGCAAATGAACGTTAAAGATAAAGAAAGAATACAAACGCAAAAAGGAATAACTCTAATAGCATTAGCAATAACAATAATAGTGTTATTAATTTTAGCAGGAGTAACAATAGGAGCAATAACAGGAGAAGATGGAATAATAAAAAATGCATTAGAAGCAAGAGAAAAAACAGAAATAGCAAATGAAAAAGAAATAGTAGAAGAAGCAGTATTAAATGCAATGAAAAATAATAAAAGAGGAAATATAGTAAAAGATGAATTACAAGATGAACTGGACAAAATAACAGGAGAAGGAAAAACAATAGTAACAGAAGATACAGAAGGACAAGGACATTTTGTAAAATTTGTATCAAGTCAAAGAATATATAAAGTAAGCTTGGATGGAGATGTAAAATATTTAGGAGAAGAAACAGAATTAATATCACAAGCAGAAATAATAGCAAATCCAGAAAGTAACACAACACCGCAATTAGTACAACAAGTAGAGTTAACAGTGCAAACACAAATAGATATAGAAGGAGCAGAATATTCATTAGTATATGCATGGAATCAAGATAAAGATAATGAACCAGAAGATAGTGAATTTATGGAGACAACATTAACAGGAACAGGAAGAATAAGGAAAACAACAGTAAGTAGTGTTGACACAGTGGGAGGAAATTATTATTTATGGGTGAGAATAGTTGTAGGAGAAATAGAAAGGACACAATGTTTTGGACCATATGCAATAAGAGATCATACAACATTAATAGGAACAGCTTCAGAAAATGAAACAACATCAGGATTTTTGGGAAGTAAGACTCAAGAAAAAGAAACAGTAAAAGAAGTAGAAAGAAGAAATATAGAGAGTATAAATATTACAACATCATTATCAGGACATAGCCTAAGTGATGAAAACTGTTGGGATGTATCAGAAGGTCAAAATGGATTATATTTAGCATGGTATGAAGATAAAGATAATGATGGATATTATGAAGTGACAATAGGAGGAGAAGGTGGAATAGTTGCAAATAGTAATTCGAATAATTTGTTTAGTTATATAGGGTATAGTGTAGAGAACCAAGAGGTGACTATAGCAGGATTAAATAATTTAGAAACAGGGTTAACAACAAATATGTCATATATGTTTAGAGAGTGTAAAGCAAGTAGTTTAGATGTAAATTCATTAAATACAGAAAATGTGACTGATATGGGGAATATGTTTAATAATTGTAGTAATTTAACAAGTTTAGATATAAATAATTTTAATATAAGGAAGGTAACAAGTTTACAGGCAACTTTTGCAGGATGTGCAAATTTAATAACATTAGAAATAAGTGATTTTGATACGAGTAATGTTGTAAAAATGGGAACAGGAGGTATTGATGCAGGTAATGTAGGAACATTCCAAGGTTGTTCAAAATTAACACAATTAGACTTAAGTAAATGGGATACTTCAAATGTTACTGTAATGGGAGCTATGTTTAAAGGATGTTCAAGTTTGATAGCTTTAGACTTGAGTAATTTTGACACAAGTAAAGTAACATGTATGTATGCTATGTTTAGTGGTTGTACAAATTTACAAAATATAGATATGCAAAATTTCAATACTTCTAATGTAACAATAATGCAATCTATGTTTAATAGTTGTAGTAGTTTAACAGAATTGGATTTAAGTAGATTTAATACAAGTAAAGTGATAAATATGTCACAGATGTTTAATGGATGTAAAAAAATAACAGAATTAGATTTAAGTAATTTCAATACGAGTAATGTAAAAGATATGTCTCAAATGTTTATATATTGTTCAAATTTAATCCAGTTAAATGTGAGCAGTTTTAATACAAGTACGGCAACGACAATGTATTGTATGTTTAGTGAGTGCAGTAGTCTAAAAGTGTTAGATGTAAGTAGTTTTGATACAAGTAATGTGAAAATAATGCAAAGAATGTTTTATGGTTGTACTGAATTGACTAATTTATATCTAAATAAAACAATATTTAATACAAGTAATGTGACAAATATGGGGAGTATGTTTGATGGATGTTCGGACTTAACAGATTTAGACGTAAGTAGTTTTAATACAAATAATGTGACCAATATGGGTAATATGTTTAATGGATGTTCAAGCTTAACAGATTTAGATGTAAGTAATTTTGATACGAGTAATGTAACTAGTATGAGAGCTATGTTTAGACAATGTTCAAAATTAACAAGTTTAGATTTGAGCAACTTTAATACAGATAAAGTAACTGATATGTGGTACATGTTTTATAGTGATAGTGCTTTAGAAGAATTAGATATTACTAATTTTAATGTTGAAAATGTAACAGACTGGACAAGTATGTTTGTAAGTGTACCAACAACAATTCAAATAACAACAAATCAAAATACGGCAAATTGGATAAAAGAAAATTTTCCAGATTATGAAAATAGTATTATAGTAAAATAAAATGGAGGATATTTATGTCAGATAAAAAGAAAAAAATAATAGTAGGAGCTATAATAATAGGGATAATATTAATAATAGTTATAATATTCTTAAATAGGACAAATAGCAAAAATCAAAACGAAGGTAAAACAGAAACGAAAGAAGAAGTTGAATTATCAGAAGTACTAGAGATAGAAGATATAGAAAAAGTAAAATATGAAAAAGAGAAAACAAAAGAAGAAATAGCAGCAAAATATATAACAGGAAATAATATGTACAAATTAAAAGCAACAGTTAAAATGCAAGAAACAACGGGGAAAATGATATATCTAAGAGGAGTAGACAATATAAATGTATATCAAACAGAATATGATATAAACAAATATGGAGACAAAAACACACAAGTAAGTGGAATAATGCAAACATTTGAAGAAAACTGTAAAATGTATATGGGAATAGAGGAAGAGTATAAAGAAACAGAACAGCTATATGGAGAAAGCAATGCAGAATTCGAATTACCAGTAGAAGAAAGTATATACAATGAAGGAAGATTATATAGTAAAACATATAAAAGTGAAAAAAGTACATATGATATTAATTTTTATAGAAAAGATGATAAGATAATTTGCGAATTCGTAAGAGTTTTATAGATGGGTTGAATTGTCATGGAAATATAAAAAAACTAGAACCATAAAATAATTATATACTGAAAAAAATAAAAAATTCTTTAAGTTAAATACTTAAAGAATAAAAACTAAAGATATAATACCAATAAAACATAGTAATGTCAATAGATAGAGAAAATATAAAATAAATAAAATTTAATAGAGAAAATATAAAAAATGAAAAACAGAAAAAGTTTATTTTTATAGTAAAATCAAGCTTTTTCTGTTTTTTATGTTTTCATAGAGTATTTAACTAAAAGAAAAAATCAAGTAATCCATATGTTACAGTTTATAGCTATTTAGTAAAAAACCATAAGTTATATTATAATATTTCATTTTATTTTATTTATTAAATGGATGGTATTAAATAAAATAACTGCTGGTTTAATTAGATAAATTTTTAACTGAGAATTGTAACATCCATATTATTAAAACTTAAGAAAAAAGAAAGGAAAAAGATCATATATGAAAAATGTAAAAAAAATAAAAGCAAAAAGAAATTTGAAAATTCAAGGACAAAAAGGAATAACTTTACTAGTTTTAGTAGTAACAATAATAGTGCTATTAATCTTAGCAGGAATAACGATAGGAGCAATAACAGGAGAAAATGGGATAATAAAAAATGCCAGAGAATCAAAGGAACAAACAGAAATAGCAAATGAAAAAGAAATATTAGAAAAAGCCACAGTAGAAGCAATGGGCAAAAACAAATATGGAAATATAGAAGAAAGTGAATTACAGAATGCATTAAACCAAGAAACAGGAGATGGAAAAACTGAAGCAGTAGATGTAGGAGAAGAGTTTGAAGTATTATTTAAAGAGAGTAATAGATATTACACAGTAGATAAAGATGGAAATGTTGGAGAAATGCAAGAGTATGTAGAAGACAAATATCCAGGAGATATAACTATAGGAGAAAATGGAGAAAAGTTAGATGGAGACACTGAAAAAACAGCATATCAAATATGCTGTATAGAGGATTTGGTTGCATTTTCAAATATGGTAAATGGAGAAGGTGTGATACTAGAAAATGGTCAGGCAACTAAAATAAATACCCCAAATACTTTTTATGGAAAGTATGTAGTTTTAAAGACAGATTTAAATTTTAAATCTAAATTATCGTATATGGACAGTGAAAGAACAGATTTTGGAGATATTAATGGAAATGATAATGATGGAAATACATTAATGAATGAAATGACAACAGGTACAGGTTTTAAACCAATAGGAGATTCAGGTACAAAAGCTAATAGCTCATTTTATGGTATTTTTAATGGAAACGAGAAGAAAATAAAAAATATATATATTAATAATAGTGATTATGCAGGGCTATTTGGACGAACTGGGATAAATAATGGTAGTAACATGATAAAAAATATAGAAGTTACAGGAAAGATAAAAGGAAATATAGCAGGAGGGATAGTAGCTAGTATAACTGTAAATACATCAGAAAATAGTTGTCAAGTAATAAATTGCATTAATAGAGCAAAGATAATAGGAGATGAGTTAGCAGGAGGAATAATAGGGGAAAGAACATCTAGTGATGGAAACTTGATAATTGCAGATTGTATTAATTTTGCAGAAATTAGTAGTGATACAGTTGCAACTGGGGGAATTATAGGGATGGCATATAATAATACCAAAATTTATAATTGCTATAATATAGGAAAAATATTTAGACAAAATACCCAAGAAAATGGTTATACAGGCCTTGGTGGAATAGTAGGAGTAGCTATGTATGGAAATAATATTATAAATTCATATAATTTAGGAGATGTAGAAAATAAAGGAAGTGTTGGTAATACAGGTGGAATAGTAGGTTATAAGGGTTGGGCAGAAACCTATTTAGAAAATTGCTATAACACAGGTAATTTATCAGGAAGAGTAGTGGGAGGAATTATAGGTAGTTGTAATATTAGCAATGAATTATTAATAACCCAAAATTGCTTCTATTTAAATAATGATATATCAAAAGGAATAGGAAGTGGTCTAAAAGAAGATTCAGAAGATATAAAGGGAGTTAGTGAAAATGAAATAAAATCAGTTGGAATTTTAGAACTGCTAAATAATTATGTAGAAAAAAATTCATTGAAGGATAATATAAATTTAAAAAAATGGAAGTTAGAAAATAATGGATATCCAACATTTGAATAAAATTTGAAAAAATATAAAACCTCATGTATAATAGCAATATATATTATATAGGAGGTTTTTATATATGGAAAATAGAAAGAGAAGAACTAGAGTAGCAGGAATTATTCCTATGAAAGATGGATTTGTTTTTATGCATAGAAAAAATGTAAAGAAAAATAAGGATTATAAAGAATATTATACATTTCCAGGAGGAGGGTTAGAAGAAGGAGAAACATTAGAAGAATGTGCAATAAGAGAAGTGAAAGAAGAATTTGGAATTAATGTAAAAGTTATCAGAAAATTATATGAATTAGAAAATGATGACTTAAATATGAAAGAATATTTTTATTTATGTGAATACATAGATGGAGAATTTGGAACAGGAGAAGGAGAAGAATTTTCTAATAATCCTAAATATAAAGATTCAGGTGAATATATTCCTGAAATTATAAAAAGAGAAGATATTGAAAAATTAATGTTACTACCATTAGAAATAAAAGAAAAATTCTTGCATGATTTGGAGGAGAGAAATTTTTAAAAAATCAAAACTTATGTTTGACATTTTTTTGTTTGTATGATATGATGATTCAAAATAAGAGAATGGAGTGAAGAAAATGCCAAAAAAGAAACCAGAATTAAATAGAAGAGAAAAATCAATATTGCACTTTATCGAAAAACAAATAATGACACAAGGATATCCACCATCTGTAAGAGAAATAGGAAAAGCTGTTGGGCTTAGTTCAACTGCGACAGTACATGGATATTTAGCAAAACTAGAAGAAAAAGGATATATCAAAAAGAAAGATAAAAAAGGAAGAACTCTAAGATTATTAAAAGGATCATCAGGAGAAGCAAAAGTAACATCAAGTAAAGATTTTTATACACAAAGAGAACTAGTTGAAGTACCTATTATTGGAAAAATAACAGCAGGTGAACCAATACTAGCAGTAGAAAATGTAACAGATACATTTCCAATTCCTATAGATTTTGTAGGAAATTCAGAAAGTTTTATGCTTACTGTTAGAGGAGAAAGTATGATAGAAGCAGGAATATTAGATGGAGACTATATTCTAGTAAAAAAACAAAACACGGCTAATAATGGAGAAATCGTAGTAGCATTAATTGGAGATGAAGCAACAGTAAAAACATTTTATAAAGAGGAAGATCATATCAGATTACAACCAGAAAACTCAACAATGGATCCAATCATTGTACCAGACTGTGAAATATTAGGAAAAGTTGCGGGAGTATTTAGAAAAATGTAACAAATAATTATAAATTTCACAAAAAATTCACAATATATATATTGACTAAATGACACTGTGTCACATATAATAAATAATACAGTGTCATTTAATTTTGTCTAAAAAAGTTTTATAGATTTTACTTTATGTTAAAAAATAAAAGATTTATAACAATAAAAAATCTAAATAAAATAAAGAAGGAGAGAGAAATGCTAAAAGTATTAAAAAATTTAAAAAAATCTTTAGGCGCTGTAATAATAATTGTAATATTACTTTGCGTCCAAGCAACAACTGATTTAGCATTGCCAGATTATACATCTAAGATTGTAAATGAAGGAATACAATCTGGAGGAATAGAAAAAGCTTTACCAGAAGTAATATCTAAAACAGATATGGACTCAATGCTTATCTTTACAGACAAAGATAATGAAATATTAGATAATTACACATTAGTTGGTGAAACTAGAAATAAGCATGAAGAAAAAATAATTAAAAAATATTTTGGCGATGACAACAATATTGAAAAAGATTCAATATATGTATTAAAAGATATTGAAGAAGAAAAAGAAGAAGAATTAATAGGAATAATTTTGGATCCATTAATGGAATTGACTGCAGTTACAAACGAAGAAACTGCAAAACAAATAAAAGAACAAATGCTACAAAATATTCCAGAAGAGCAAAAAGCATATATTCAAAATATGAGCTTAATAGAACTAATAAAGCAAATGCCAGAAGAACAGAAAAATCAAATTTTATCAGAATTTACAAAACAGATAGATGGAATGAGTGATTCAATAAAAGAGCAAGCAGCTATATCTTCAGTAAAACAAATATATGTAAATATGGGAATAGATACTGATAGAATTCAAAATAATTACATATTTAATACAGGTTTACAAATGTTAGGAATAGCATTAGTGACAATGATATGTGCTGTAACAATTATGTTATTATCTTCAAGAGTAGCAGCAAAGCTAGGAAAAACATTAAGAGAAAAAGTATTCAAAAAAGTAACAAAATTTTCAAATGCAGAATTGAATGAATTTTCAACAGCATCATTGATAACTCGTAGTACAAACGATGTTCAACAAATACAACAATTGATTACATTATTATTCAGAGTTGTTGTATATGCACCAATTATAGGAATAGGTGGATTTGTAAAAGTACTTACAAGTACAGATAGTTCAATGGCTTGGATTATAGGGATTGCAATAGTTGCTATATTATTTATTGTAGGTACATTATTTATTGTAGCAATGCCTAGATTCAAGAAATTACAAGACTTAATAGACAAATTAAATGAAGTTTCAAGAGAAATCTTAACAGGTTTATCTGTTATAAGAGCATTTAATAAAGAAAAGAAAGAAGAAGCAAGATTTGATAAAGCAAATAAAAACTTAATGAAGACAAATGTTTTTGTTAATAATGCTATGTCAATGATGATGCCTTTATTAATGCTAATCATGAACTCAATTATGATATTAATTGTATGGGTTGGAGGCCATAAAGTTGATGAAGGTATTATGCAAGTTGGAGATATGATGGCATTTATTCAATATACAATGCAAATTGTTATGGCATTCTTAATGATTTCTATGATTTCTATTATGCTACCAAGAGCAGCCGTTTCAGCAAGAAGAATCAATGAAGTTATAGATGCAGAGCCAAGTATAAAAGATAAAGAAGAAACAAAGAAATTTGATCCAAGTAAAAAAGGATTAGTAGAATTTAAAAATGTTTCATTTAGATATCCAGATGCAGATACTGAGATATTAGAAGATATTAATTTTACAGCAGAACCAGGAAAAACAACAGCTATTATAGGTAGTACAGGAAGTGGGAAATCTACAGTAGTCAATTTAATACCAAGATTTTATGATGTCACTGGTGGAGAATTATGCATAGACGGTGTTAATGTAAAAGATGTTTCACAAAAAGATTTAAGAGATATCATAGGATTTGTACCACAAAAGGGTGTGCTATTTTCAGGAACTATAGAATCTAATATAAAATACTCTGATGAAAACATGTCAGATGAAAAAATGATAGAAGCAGCAGAAATTGCACAGGCAACAGAATTTATTAATGAAAAAGAAAATAAATATAAAGATCCAATTGCACAAGGCGGAGGAAATGTATCAGGTGGTCAAAAACAAAGATTGTCAATAGCAAGAGCAATTGCAAAAGATCCAGAAATTTTTGTATTTGATGATAGTTTTTCAGCTTTAGACTTTAAAACAGATAGCGCTTTAAGAGAAGCTTTAGCAACAAGAACAAAAAATAAAACAGTAATTATTGTTGCTCAAAGAATTAGTACTATTTTAAATGCTGATAAAATCATTGTCTTAGAAGAAGGAAAAATGGTAGGAATGGGTACACATGAAGAATTAATGAAAGATAATGAAACTTATAGACAAATTGCATTATCACAATTGTCTGAAGAAGAATTAGGCGAGAAAGGAGGTAAGTAATATGCCAGGACCAATGGGAGGACCTAGAAGAGGTCAAACAACAGAAAGAGCAAAAGATTTTAAGAAAACTACGAAAAAATTAATTCGTAATTATTTAGCAAAATATAAAATACCAATTATTATTGTTATGATATTTGCAATTGGTAGTACAATATTTACAATTGTAGGACCTAAGATATTAGGAAATGCTACAACCGAGATTTTTAATGGATTAATAAGTAAGCTAAGCGGAGGAGCAGGCATTGACTTTGGAAAAGTAGCTCAAATTGCTTTTACTTTATTAGGATTATATATTATTAGTGCAATATTCTCTTTTGTACAAAGATTTCTTATGACAAATGTTACACAGAAAATTACATATAGATTAAGAAATGATGTTGCAATAAAAATTAATAAGTTGCCAATGAAGTATTTTGATAAGAAGACAAATGGAGAAGTTTTATCAATTATTACAAATGATATTGATACATTAAGTATGAACCTAAACCAAAGTATTACAGAAATAATTACATCTATATGTACAATAATTGGTATATTAGTTATGATGTTTTCAATTAGTTGGCAAATGACATTAATTTCATTAGTTATATTACCGATAGCGGGAATATTAGTAACTTTTATAGTAAAGAAATCACAAAAATATTTTACAAGGCAACAAGATTATTTAGGACATGTAAATGGTCAAGTTGAGGAAATATATGGTGGATTAAATATTGTAAAAGTATTTAATGCAGAAGAAAAAGTAACAAAGGAATTTGAAAAAGCTAATGAAGAATTATATCATTCTGGTTGGAAATCACAATTCTTATCAGGATTAATGCATCCAGTTATGAATTTTATATCAAATGTAGGATATGTAGCAGTAGCTGTAGCAGGAGGATATTTAGCAATTAATGGGACAATTACAGTAGGAAATATCCAAAGTTTTATACAATATAACAAACAATTTACACAACCAATAAATCAAATAGCACAAATATCTAACATGTTACAAGCAATGATAGCAGCAGCAGAAAGAATATTTGAATTTATAGAAGAGCCAGAAGAAGAAATAACAGCAAAAGGAAATATTGATACATCAAAACTAAAAGGAAATGTGGAATTTAAACATGTTAAATTTGGATATGACCCAGAAAGAACTATTATAAATGACTTTAATGCTAACGTACATGAAGGACAAAAAATAGCGATTGTTGGACCAACAGGAGCTGGTAAAACAACAATGGTAAAATTATTAATGAGATTTTATGATGTTACAAGTGGTGAAATATTAGTTGATGGACATAATGTAAAAGATTTTGATAGAGGAGAACTTCGTAAAATGTTTGGTATGGTTCTTCAAGATACATGGTTATTTGGTGGAACAGTAAAAGAAAATATTAAATATAGTAAAGAAGATGCAACAGATACAGAAGTTGTAGAAGCAGCAAAAGCAGCACATGTACATCACTTTATCAAAACATTGCCAAATGGATATAATTCATTAATTAATGAAGAATCAACCAACATATCAGCAGGTCAAAAGCAGTTACTTACTATTGCCAGAGTTATATTGGCAGATCCAAAAATATTAATATTAGATGAAGCAACAAGTTCAATTGACACAAGAACAGAAATACAAATACAATCTGCAATGGATAATCTAATGAAGGGAAGAACAAGCTTTATTATTGCCCATAGATTATCAACAATAAAAAATGCTGACTTAATATTAGTTATGAATCATGGAGATATTGTGGAGCAAGGTACACATGAAGATTTACTTGCTAAAAATGGATTTTATGCTGATTTGTATAATTCACAATTTGAAGTCGAAGAAGAAGCTTAAAAGAAATAGAATACTTTATAGCTTGCGAAAAAGAATATAAGTGTTAAAGAGTGGGCAAATAAAAAATTCTATATAATGTGATTAAAGAAAAAATTGAGAAATCTAAAATTTTTGATAACAAAAAATCCTTAAGTAAAACACTTAAAGAAATAAAACTAAAGATATGATAGCAAAAAAATACAGCAATGTCAACAAATAGAAAAGTTGTAACAGAAATGAAATTTTATAAATAGAAAACAAAAAACAAAAACAGAAAAGGTTTGATTTTATAGTAAAATCAAGCTTTTTCTGTTTTTTTATATTTTCTTAGAGTGTTTTACTAAAAGAAAATAAAAGAGCATGAAATATTAATGATATATGGGAATTATCATTAATACGAAAGAAAAAGGAAAATAGGATATGAAAAAAATTTTAGAATCAAAATTTAAAGAAAACCAAAAAATAAAAAAATTAGAAGAAATACAAACACAAAAAGGTATAACATTGCTAGTATTAATTGTAACAATAATAATATTATTGATATTAGCAGGAATTACAATAGGGACATTAACAGGAGAAAATGGAATTATAAATAACACCAAAAGTGCAAAAGAACAAACAGAAATAGCAAATGAAAAAGAAATATTAGAAAAAGCAACAGTAGAAGCAATGGGAAATAATAAATATGGGAATATTGAAGAAAATGAATTACAAAATAAACTGGATAAAGAAACAGATGAAGGAGAAACACAGGTAAAAGATATAGGTGAGGTTATAAAAGTATTATTTGTAGAAAGTCAAAGAAATTATGCAGTAGATAAAGATGGTAATGTGAGAAGCATGATATGGTGGGAAACAAGTGATAAAGATGGTAATAATTATATAACAAATGGAGATGTAACGTTACAAACAGGAGATTATATAGCCTATGATGCAAATGATAAAGTGGAATATACATATACAGCTGAAGCTGAAAAAACAGGAATTAACACTGGAGAGGGACAAACATTTAGTAGTAGTTATGAGACAGAGTGGAGATTATTAGGAGTTGAACATAGTGCAGATGGAGATTATTTAATGTTAGTACCATCATCAAGTATTAAATCAACAAATTCCACAGGTTTAACATTGAGGGGAGCAACAGGATATCAGTATGGGCTGGAAGAAATAAAAAACATTTGTGAGATTTATGGACATGGAACAGGGGCTTCTTATGCAAGAGCAATGGAGATAGAAGATATAAATAAAATTACAGGATATGACCCAATGAATACAGGAGATGGAAAAATCTATAAACAAGGTAAACCTTTAGAATATTTAAATGAAATTACAGTAACAAGAACTGCATATACCACTTTTGAATTTAGCTGTTCTAATAGAGCAGAAGTAAATTATAACTATACAGGTTTTAGATATGTTAATGAAAAAAATGAATATGTACTTTTAGAAATTGGAGAATCAGTAACACTTACTTGTACATATTATGGTTATTATCCTACAACATTGACAGATAGTCCTTCAGGAGATGTAAAAGGAATTTCAACAGATAGCAAAGAATATACAATGCTATTTTCTGATAATTATTGGCTGGCTTCTAAGTATTTTTTAGGAGGACCAGATAATACAGGAGAATTTGATGTGACTACAAATTTCAGCTTTTTTACAATAAGTAATAATGCAGTTCAAACAAGCGGGTCTAAGTACTGTATAGCAGTTGGTGGAAACAGCCCATCAACAACTTTTAATATTATGCCAATAGTATATTTAAATAAAGATATTCAACTAAGAGAAAGTGGAGAACAAATAAATTCATGTACAAAATGGGAAATAAATAAGTAGAATAAAAGATTGAATACAAAAATAAAGCAGACAATAATGGACCTGGTCCGTACTGTCTGCTTTTAATAAAAAAGGCATCGAATTAGATGCCTTTTTAATCTCTTCTTTTTCCAAAAATAGAAAGTATTCTTAGGAAAATATTGATAAAATCAAGATACAATTGCATAGCACAATAAATATGTATTTTTTCTTGGTTAATATCAGGTTCTAATTGTAAAGCTTTAATTTTATTAATATCATAAATGGTAACACCAAAAAATACTGCTAAAATAACCCAATCTAATATTAAATCAAGCATAGAACTTTTGAAAATAAATAAATTTACTATACTTAGTATTAAACCAACAATTAAAAATACATTCAAATATGTATGCCAGCTACTCAAATCTTTATTTGTTTTGTAACCAATCAAACCTAATATGCCAAAAATTAAAGCTGAAGCTACAAATAGGGTTGCAATAGAAGTTAATTCAAAAACTGCAAAAATTACTGAAAGAGTCACTCCATTTAACATTGCATAAACAAAATATAGTATACCTACTATTAATGGCGGTAATTTTCTAAAAAGAATGCTAAATAATAAAACAGCAATTACTTCTATAATAAGTAATCCAGTAAATGAGCTGTCAGCTAAAATTTGAAAATATAAGCCAGAAGAGTAAGTATACCATGCAATAAGTGCAGAACCCAATAATCCAAGAAACATCCAGAAAAATGTTTTACCAAATAGTTTATTTTCTGTCATATTTTTTACTTCATTTTCTTCCATAATAAATTCCATTCCTTTCTCGCTTCGCTCTAAAGGCACACATAGGAATGAAAGCCTTGAGCTTAAAGCATTTT
>CALYAB010000023.1 GCA_944393395.1 uncultured Clostridia bacterium | reverse complement strand
GTTGTACATTAAGAAGTCATGTAAGACTAAAGTATATACCGAGTTTTCTTAATTGCTTTTACTTTTTTAATTAGCACTTTTTATTTTTTTGAACTACATACAAAATAAATTATAAGTATCAACCTCCTTTGATTTTATATTTTATTCAATTCGCAAATAAAATATTATTTTTGAATTAAACGAAAATTATGTTAATATTATATCACTTTATAGGTAAAAATACGATATTTCTAAAAATTTACATAAATATTTTTGCAATTATCGTAAACTTATGATAAAATATTTGCAAAGGCGATGGCCTTATATTATTTTATAGGAGGTATTTTAATTTTTTATTTTTGTTTTTAACCAATATCAGTACAGAAAGGAGTTGCTCTATGAGTATGAAACTCAGTAGCGAGAAAGAACATCTTGTTTTGGACAATCAGAGATTAGTTCATTATCTAGTACGGAAATTGGGGGTAACTCCAAATTCTTCAGAGTACGAAGATATTGTTTCTATAGGTACGATTGGCTTGGTAAAAGCCGCTATTACTTTTGATTCATCAAAAAAGATTAAATTTGCAACATATGCTTCAAAATGTATAAATAATGAAATTTTTATGCACTATCGGAAAGCTAACAAATATGCAAATGACATTTCTATTGATAAACTTATCGTAGATGATGGAGAAGGTAATAAATTTACTTTAAAAGAAACACTTGAAGATCATAATTCTAACTTTGTTGAAGAAATAGTAAACCAAGATACCTTTATTCAATTGGTTAGTATTGTTCTAAACTATCTAGAAAGCAAAAATAGGATTGTAATGCTTTATCGAATGGGTAATATAGCTCAATCAGATATTGCAGAAAAACTAAATATTTCTCGAACTTATGTATCAAAAATTGAGAAAAAAGCCATTTTCAAAATTCGAGAAATCTTTAACCATCAAGTACATTATAAGGAGGTATTTTCTATGGACATAATAGGGGACACTTATAAAATTACTTTTGCTTCCAAAGACATTAGTAATTTTAACAAGATTTTTGCAACACTCTTACAAAATCTAACATCTGCTACAACTTTACCTGACTTTAAGGTCGACTGCAACAGGGAACGGATTATAGTTCAGATACCTGCACATCCAGAGTCCTTTTCCTTCATTGCTCAAATTATTCAAGAAATTGATGATTTTAGCATAACATTTGTATCTGATAAAAATACATTGCCTGCAGACAATACTGTCTCACAGGAAGTTAAGTCAGGTGATAAAGATGAAAGCAATGACACAGCTGAAGAAATCGAATCCAGTACAATAGTACAATATTCTGATGCGATTTCAGATGTTGTAAATGAAACTGAATCAGCTGAAACTGCAGAGGAATCAGAAACAATTGAGAACCCAGAAGAAATTGCAACAAGCACTATGGAACAGGAAGATCTTGATTCAGATACTGTTGATACAGCTAAAAAAACATTAGTTGAAGAAGCGATTGTCGAAGATACTTCATCTACTTCAGAAGAATTAGATACAGTTGCTGAAACAGATGCTGAATCTACAGTTGAAAGAGTCAGTCAGGTTAAACAAAAGAACAAGGACCTTATAACTGCTACAGGTAGAGATGAATATCGCGTAAAAGCTGTAGAACCTCATGTCGTTGAAAAAAGCAACACAAGTACAAGCATAGAAATGACACAGATTGACAAAGCCAAAACAACGAAAAACAATATTGGTAAGACAAAAAGACATACAAGTCAGAGTAAGAAAGTAAGGGAATTCATCCTCACGCTTGACAGATTTAGTGTTAAGCAGGTAAGATCTAATTTCCCTGATGTTCCTGTCGCAATAGTTAATAATGTTATTAGACTCGCTAAAACAAAAGGTTTGATAACATGCGTAGCTAGAGACGAATATGTCGTGAATAATACTTAAAATACCATAGACATTGCTATTAAAATTAATAGCAATGTCTTTAATTTTACAAAAAAACAGATACAATAGTACCTGTTTCCATTTAGTAAATCAATGTAAATATATGAATCCATTTATACTTTAGCATATATACCACTAGATTTTCATAAAATCAAGTATTTCAATTCATTTAATACTTCTAATTCCGGATATGCTATATATAAAAATAGCATATCACAATCAATATTATCTAACTCTCCCCCATCAGGGAATGCCAAAACAAATCGACAGTAATGTATGGAAATAACATAAAAGCATTAGTCTAGTAACAATTAAATATTATCATAATATTATTTTCATCACATATATTTTAATAACTACATTTAAAGAAAGGATTTCAATATGTTTATATTTAATTTTAAAGTAAATGGAAGTAAAATTTTTAAATATTTTTTCACAGGTATTGTATTGCTAATTATAGGTATTTTAATATTTGTTAGTATCAAATTATTTTTAGGAGCTAAAAACGAAAAAAATATATCTAGTTGTATGCCTCAAAATAGTATTTCAAAAATTTCTTCAAAAAATTATACAAATGTTTTAAAAGCTGTTCATGAAAATATAGATAATTATGTTGGAATGAGGATTAACTTTACTGGTTATGTTTATAGAGTTTTGGATTTAACAGATACACAATTTATATTAGCTAGAGATATGATTATTTCTTCTGATTTTCAATATGTAATTGTTGGATTTCTTTGTGAATTAGATAATGCAAAAGATTTTAAGGATGAAACTTGGGTTGAATTAACTGGTGAAATCACTAAAGGTGATTATCATGGCGATATGCCGATTATTAAAGTAACTGAGATAAAAGCAGTTGATAAACCTAATGAAGAATATGTCTATCCTCCTGATGAAAGTTATATTCCTACAAGTGATATATTGTAAAAATTATATAAGTCTATAATATATATCTTCAAGAACAATAGAGTACTTTCTTAAACATTTTCTCTGTTTATAACATTTTAAAGTTCGCGTCTATTGTTCGTGCGCCAAATTTTACAAAGTAAAATTTGTATGCAACCATTAGAACAAATCCCCTATTTAATCAGGGGATTTTAGTTGTTTTTGTTTACTTTACCATAAAATTATGATATCATAGTTACATAATTTTAAATTCGGAGGTAAATTATGAAAAAAAATGAACTAATTTTAATTCTAGATTTCGGAGGACAATACAATCAACTAATTGCAAGAAGAGTAAGAGAATGTAATGTATATTCAGAAGTTGTACCCTATGACATTTCTATTGAAAAAATCAAAGAAAAAGCACCTAAAGGAATTATCTTTACAGGTGGACCAGCAAGTGTTTATGGTGAAGATTCTCCTAAATGTGCTAAAGAGATTTTTGATTTAGGAATCCCTGTTTTAGGGATTTGTTATGGTATGCAACTTATGACACATACATTAGGTGGAAATGTATCAAAAGCTAATACAAGAGAATATGGGACAACAAAAGTAAATATTAATAATAACTCTCCCCTATTCCAAGGTTTTGAAAACACAAATGATTTCTTAATGAGCCATACAGATTTTGTATCAGAAGTACCAAATGGCTTTAAAAATATCGGTTCAACAGAACATTGTCCAAATGCTGCAATGGAAAACCCAGACAAAAAACTATATGGTATACAATTTCATCCAGAAGTAAACTTGTCTGTAAATGGAACAAAAGTTATAGAAAACTTTTTATTTAATATTTGTAATTGTTCTGGGGACTGGCAAATTTCTTCTTTTGTTGAAGAAAGTATAAAATCATTAAAAGAAAAAATTGGAGATAAAAAAGCTTTATGTGCATTATCTGGTGGAGTTGATTCTTCAGTTGCAGCTGTATTATTAAATAAAGCAATTGGTAAAAACTTAACTTGTATCTTTGTTGACCATGGCTTACTTCGTAAAAATGAAGGTGATGAAGTAGAACAAATTTTTAGAAATCAATTTGATATTAATTTAATTAGAGTTAATGCACAAGACAAATTTTTATCTAAACTTGCAGGTGTTACAGATCCAGAAAAGAAAAGAAAAATTATTGGTGAAGAATTTATTAGAGTTTTTGAAGAAGAAGCTAAAAAAATTGGAACAGTAGATTTTTTAGTTCAAGGAACTATATATCCTGATGTTATAGAAAGTGGATTAGGTAAAAGTTCTGTTATAAAAAGTCATCATAATGTTGGTGGACTACCTGACTATGTAGATTTCAAAGAAATAGTAGAACCTTTAAGAAATTTATTCAAAGATGAAGTAAGAAAAACAGGATTAGAATTAGGTATACCAGAAAATCTAGTGTTTAGACAACCATTCCCTGGACCTGGCTTAGCTATAAGAATTATTGGAGATATTACAGAGGATAAATTAAATATCTTAAAAGAAGCGGATAGCATTTTTAGAGAAGAAATTGCAAATGCTGGACTTCATAAATCAATTAATCAATATTTTGCAGTATTAACAAATCTTAGATCTGTCGGTGTTATGGGTGATGAAAGAACTTATGATTATACTATCGCTTTACGTGCAGTTGAAACAACTGACTTTATGACAGGAGTTTGGAGTAAAATACCATATGAAATATTAGAAAAAGTTTCTTCAAGAATTGTAAATGAAGTTAAACATGTAAATAGGGTTGTTTATGATATTACTTCTAAGCCACCAGCAACAATTGAATGGGAATAACAAAAAATGCGTGTGAATTACACACGCATTTTTTTCGTAACTACGGAATCTTATAAATTCCTTTTACATCCTTTAGAAGACTGTTTATGTCTTCTATTTTTGAAGGATTAACTATTTCCTCAACAAAGTTTATTTTGAATATTGATTCTATTGTTGAGTCATTACCATAAAAATAAAAATAGTATTCTCCTAGAAATAATGTTTCTTTCAGCATATTAGCCTTAAATTTTGGATGTTTTATTATAGACCTCATGGATTTTATTTCTAAAGTTAATAATTTTCCGGACATTTCTCCCACGATATAATCGTCAGTTAGAAAACCTTCAATCTCATTATCTATTATAATAATATATCCATCACTATAGTAAATAGTCTCATAATCCAATTCATCATTACGTTGTCCTTTTAAGGATAATATCCGTAGTTCGACTTTATAATACATCTTTATTCATATACCTCCACTTTTCTTCATTGAAAAAAGTTACCTACTACAAATTTCTAATATTATATTAACATAAATTCAGGTTTTTTCAAATATTGTCACTTTTTATCAAAAATTGTTTTAAATACCCCTTGGTCTATCAAATTTGCAAATATGTTTTTTATAATAATTAAAACAATTGGTCCAATTAATAATCCAATCACACCAGTAATCTTAAAACCTGTATACATTGCTATTAATGTAAATATTGGATGTACCCCAATATTTTTACTTACTAATTTAGGTTCCAAAAATTGTCTTACTACAGACATTATTATAAATAATGTAACTATAGCTATTCCTAAGGATAGATCTCCATTTAAACCAGAAATTACAGCCCAAGGTATCATAACAGTTCCAGAACCCAAAATTGGAAGAGCATCTACAAATCCGATAAATAATGCCATTAATAATGGATATTCAATGTTGAATTTTAAAAATGATAATATATATAATCCAAATAAAGAAATCAAAAAAGATACTAAAATTAATGTTGCTTCTGCTCTTAAATATCCTCCTAATGTTTGTATCAAATCTTTTAAGTGATTACTTAATCTTTTCACCCAAGCTTTTGGTAAATGATATTCTATTTGATCTAATATATATATTTTATCTACACATATAAAATACAAAGCCAAAATTGTTATTCCTACACATATTGCTATTTCTGGTAATTTTGTAACTATATCTATTAGACCATTCAAAGCATTTCTAAGCCAGTTTGATATAGTTTGTAAAAAATCACCACTAGACTCCTGAACTATATTTAATATTTCATCAGACAATTTTATTTTATCAAAATTGAATTCTTGTATTAACCCTTGAATTTGCACAGAAGCTTTATCAACATAATCATTTAAGCCTTGTAATAGACTTGAAGATTCAGAAAATAAAGTTACAATAATCCAAGCTAATATCCCCAATATTATGACTGATACTATTATAAAGATAATAATTGAGCTAGTCCTTCTTGTTAATTTAGTTTTTTTCATTATAAATTTTATTAATGGTTCAATCATTAAAGAAATAATAAATGCAATTAAAAAAGGCATATAAAAAATTGATAATTTTAAAGCTAAATAAAGTCCAATTATCAGCAATATTACATATAATATATTTTTTGTAACTCTTGTCCAATATGGTACATTTATAATCATTTATCCCTCCTGCTGTTACAATAATGTAACTATAAAAGCAAAATGACCTACTAGTTCTTTTCTTATTATATGTATGATATTCTTTTATATACATTTTTTCTATGGGACAAATCTCGTTTCGCGAAAACTTTTCTCTACTTTTCTATTTTAATTATATATATTTAAGTTCTCAAAGAAGCGTAAAGATTTGTCGACGCGAAAAAGTGCATAAGTCTTAATATCGTTAACTTACACACTTTATTTTATCTCACTTAATATAAATCAATTATTAAAAAAGTTTATTCTGCATTTTTCTTTGTATCACAATCACATATATCTTCAAAAGTAATACAAATTTCCTTTTCATCTAAATTATTTCTATTATGTGCTATATCTCCTAATGTTAATATACCTACAACCTTATTGTTATTATCACAAACAGGCAATCTTCTTACCTTATTTGTTCCCATCTTATTTTCAGCATTTGACATTTCCTCATTTTCTTCACAGGTACATACTGATGTTGTCATTATATCACTAACAGGTGTTGATTTAACATCTTTATCACAAGCAATACTTCTTAAAATAATATCTCTATCTGTTACAATACCACATAAGCAATTATTATTATCACAAATAGGTATAGAACCTATATGATTCTGACACATTAATTTTGCAACTTCATTTATTTTTGTTTCCGGTTTCACACAACAAACATCTGTACACATACAATCTTTAACTTTCATTTTATTTACCACCTTTCAAAAATTCTCAATATTATTTTTTACAATTTTTTAAATAGTATTCAAATTTTATTTTGAAAAATTGGTAAAATTTTCTAAAAAAGCAAAGAGACAGTTGGACCAGGTCTGAAAATGTATGAGATGAAACATTTTCAGCTAATTCTGTCAAACTAAGTCCGAAAAAAATGTAGTTGGCCAGGGCCAAAAATTAATCATTTCTAGTATTCATATATATCATATAATGGCTGATATTCTCGAGGCATTATTGGTGGTCTCATTGGTGGGCGTGGTTGGTTATTATGAGGTGGTCTATGTGGAAAATTATTATTTCGTCTTCTTAATAATTCTCTTATTAACAATATTTTTATTAAATCCCTTAAATTATTGTTTGAAAATACCCTCCTATCTTGTGCTCCATCATTTCTTGTCTCGGCTTTTTTTTGTTGTGCTACTTCTTTTGTTGATTCACTTCTATTTTCAGTTCCACTTACATTTGTTGCTGAAATATTATTTCCTAAATTTATATTTACATTTATTTGATTATTATCCTCTAAAGCTGAATATATTTCATCTGTCATTCTTTCAATTTCTTCTGTTGTATTTGCTGTCATGTTTCTTTCACACGCTTTTTGTACCATTGGATATATAATTCTATATATCTCTGGATAACTTTGTTCTAAATCGTTTCTCATGTTTACTTGAGATGATGTTGAATATCCTACATTGTACATTCCATTCTGATTAAAATTTGAATTGCTTGGATATCCTAAAATACTTCTTATGTAGTTCTCATAATTGTTATCATACATATCAATTCCTCCTTTATTCGTAAAAGCGATAAAATTCTTTTACATGATTGCATAAAATATTTAATTTTTTATACATATTCTTTTTACAAGATATGTTGATAACAATCAAAAGGTTCATAGTCCTTTTACTAAATCTTTAAATTTATTGCCTCTATCTGCAAAGTTTTTAAACATGTCAAAACTTGCACTGGCTGGAGAAAATAACACTACATCCCCTTTACCAGCATTCTTTTTTGCTATAGGAATAGTTTCTTCTAATGTTTCACACATATAAATATCTAAATTTTTATTTTCTTTTTCTAATTCATCTTTTACTACTTCATATATTTTTCCAGAAGTTTGACCAATTAAAATTAATGTTTTTACCTTTTCAATAATTGGTTTTGCAAGAGGTGTATAATCCAAATTTTTGTCATATCCACCAGCAATTAAAACAATTTTTTCTTTAAAAGCATTAATACCTGACAAAGTCCTAGATGGTGAAGAACTTGCTGAATCGTTATACCATTTAACTCCATCTATTTCTCTTATAAATTCTATTCTATGTTCTACAGGTTTAAATTCTTTAATTGCTTTTACTGCTGTTTCACAATCAACCAAACTTGAAGTTGCAGCAATAGCTGTTGCAATATTTTGATAATTATGATTTCCTCTTAATATAACATCTTCCGTGTTCAAAATATGTTTCCTTACCCTATCATCACATTCTTTTATTACATCATCATCTACAATATATCCATTGTCCAATTTTGTTTTGTTGCTAAAGAAAATAACTTTACCTTTTGCTTCTTCAGCACATTTTTTGGTGATTTCATTATCATAATTTAGAACTAATATTCCATTTTCATCTTGATATCTAAAAATATTCTTCTTACTATCTATATATTCTTGATAATCTTTATGTATATTTAAATGATTTGGTGTTATATTAGTAATAACAGCTATTTGCGGACTCACTTGCATTCCCATCAATTGAAAACTACTTAACTCTAGGACAACAATGTCTTCTGGAGTTATATCTGGTAATTTTGTAAATAATGGTGTACCTATATTTCCACCTAAAAATGTTTTGTATCCACCTTTTTGCAATATTGCATTTATCAAACTTGTTGTTGTTGTTTTTCCATCACTGCCTGTAATTCCTATTATTTTTGCGGGACACATTTCCATTAAAAGTTCTACTTCTGTTGTTACCAATGCTCCCCTGTTTGCTTCTTCTACTAATTCAGGTTTTGTAGGTAAGCAACTAGGTGAACGAAATATAACATTAAAATTTTTTAGGTATTGCAAACAATCATTTCCTAGATGTAGAATAAATCCATATTTAGTAATTTTATCAATTATATCTTTCGGAATTTTATCATATTCTCTTTCATCAAATACAGTTACATTTGCTTTTTTCTCGTATAAATAATCTAAAAGTGGTAAATTACTTACACCTAATCCTATTATGGCTACTTTTCTATATCTTATGTATTCATTAAATTCATTTAATTTTTGATTTGTATAATTCATTTTTGGACCTCCTGACAAAGATTATATATCAATTATATAAAAAAAACAAATAATAGTGAATATTTTTTCATTTATAGTACAAAATATTATTGATACTTGTTACAGTTCAACACATAATTTCCAGAATATATATTATTTTAAGATGAAAATATATATTCTGGAAATTATACACTAATCTGTAACTAATGTTTGAGGAGGTGCTTTTATATGGGAAAGAAAAATAAAGAAAAGAAAAATAATAACAGTAATTCAAATAACCAAAATAACAATAATGAAAGACAAAACAACAATAATAAATAAGGACAATATCGGTGTCCTTTAATAAAGAAAATAGGAAAACTTAATTTTTTCTATTCAACAAAAAAGAGACATTTTCAGACCTGGTCCGAAGTGTCTCTTTTTGTTTAGATATTATATTTTTTCCTCTTTGTATAAGTTGTATGTAAAAGTTTTTCTGCTATTTCACTTCCTGGTTTTTCTAAAAAGTCTGCATATAGTTTTTTCATAACCGGGTTTTCATGAGATTTTCTAACAATACTTCTTTCATCTATAGAATATATTGCATCAGCTCTCAATTTTCTTACATCTACTTCTGCTCTTATCTTAGAACTTTTTATAGGTTGTCCTCCACCCATAATACATCCGCCTGGGCAAGCCATTATTTCTACAAATTGATAATTTGCTTTTCCTGATTTTATTTCTTCTAGAATCGTTTTTGCATTAGCTAAACCACTAGCTGCAACTACATTTATTTCCTTTCCTGCAATATTAATTGTAGCTCTTTTTATTCCTTCTCCCCCTCTTACTTGTTCAAAGTCTATTTTTGGTAGATCTTCTCCTGTTAAAGTATCTTGAGCTGTTCTTAATGCTGCTTCCATAACTCCACCTGTTGTTCCAAATATTGCACCTGCTCCACTTGCTTCTCCCATAGGGCTATCAAAATTACTATCTTCTAACTTTTCAAACTCAATATTTGCTTGTTTTATCATCCTTGCAAGTTCTCGTGTCGTTATGACATTGTCTACATCATATAAGTCGTCCTCTTTCATTTCTGGTCTTTGTCTTTCAAATTTTTTTGCAATACATGGCATAACAGAAACTACATAAATTTTAGATGGATCTAATCCTTCTCTTTTTGGATAATATGTTTTTAATATAGCACCAAACATTTGATGAGGTGATTTACAACTAGATAAATGTGGTAATAATTCTGGATAATTCATTTCTATGTATTTCACCCATCCTGGGCTACAAGATGTAATCATTGGTAGATTATCATTTTTCTTAAATCTTTCGACAAATTCATTTGCTTCTTCCATTATTGTAAGGTCAGCACCTGTATTAGTATCAAATACTTTGTCAAATCCTAGTCTTTTTAATGCTGTAACCATTTTTCCTACAACATTTGTACCAATCGGCATTCCAAATTCTTCTCCTAATGCAACTCTTACTGCTGGAGCTGTTTGTACAATAACAGTTGTATCTGGATCTTTTAATTTTACCCATACATCATTAATTGTTTCTTTTTCATGTAATGCACCTGTTGGACATGCTTCAATACATTGACCACAAAATGTACAATTCACATCATTTAAACTATGATCTCCTACTGTAGAAATACATGATTCAAAGCCTCTGTTAATACAATCAATAGCACCTATTTTTTGTACATTTTTGCAAGCAGCTACACATCTTCTACATAATATACATTTATTAAAATCTCTTACTATTGATGGAGATAAATCATCAATTTTATGTTCGGTCCTTTCTCCATCAAATTCTATATTTAAAACATTAAATTTTGTCGCTAAAGTTTGTAATTCACAGTTTCCAGAGCGAGTACATGTTAAACAATCTTTAGCATGGTTTGAAATTATTAGATCTAGAATAACATGTCTAGCTTCTAATACATTTGGTGTGTGTGTATGGACTACCATGCCCTCTTCTACTGTCTGTATACATGATGTTGCAAAACCTCTTCTTCCTTCTACTTCTACAATACACATTCTGCAGTCTCCAACCTCATTAATGTCTTTTAAAAAACATAATGTTGGAATGTCTATCCCTGCTTTTTTGGCTGCATTTAGTATTGTTGTTCCTTTAGGTACTATTACTTTTTGTCCATCAATTGTTAAGTTAATCATTTCTTTTTCCATATTTACATCTCTCTTTCTTTAATTTTAAAAGATATGGCCTGTCCCTTTTGGACAATTTTTGTCCATTTTGGCACGTCCCTAATTTCCAATTGCATGGAATGGGCAAGTAGAAATACAAGTACCACATTTGATGCATTTCTCTTGATTAATAATTCTTTTATCTCTTCCTATTCCATCTATTGCATTAACTGGACAATGCTTTTGACATAAACCGCATCCCTTACATTTTTCTTCATCTATTGTAATTTTTGCCATCGCCTTACATTCTAATGTTCTACATTCCTTTTGAATAGCATGTTGCCTAAATTCTTCTCTAAAATATTTTAATGTGCTTATTACTGGATTTGGTGCACTTTGCCCTAATCCACATATACTTGATTCCTGTATATTTACTGCTAATTTCTCTAATTTATATATATCTAGTTCTTCTCCTTCACCATTACATAATCTTTCTAATATCTCTAACATTCTTTTTGTACCAATTCTACAAGGTGTACATTTACCACAACTTTCGCTTACTGTAAATTCTAAGTAGAATTTTGCTAAACATACCATACATTTAGTATCATCCATAACAATTAATCCTCCAGATCCCATCATAGAGCCAATCTCTTTTAAAGATTCATAATCGATAGGTGTATCTAAATGTTCCTTTGGAATACAACCACCAGAAGGTCCTCCTGTTTGAGCAGCTTTGAATTCTCTTCCATTCGGAATTCCTCCTCCAATATCATAAATAATTTCCCTTAAAGTTGTTCCCATAGGTACTTCTACTAATCCAATATTATTGACATTTCCACCTAAAGCAAATACTTTGGTTCCTTTTGAACTTTCTGTTCCTATCGAAGAATACCATTTAGCACCATTTAAAATAATTTGTGCAATATTAGCATATGTTTCAACATTATTAATTAATGTTGGTTTTCCCCATAATCCTGATTGTGCTGGATATGGTGGCTTTACTCTTGGCTGACCTCTTTTTCCTTCAATTGATTCTAATAAAGCTGTTTCTTCTCCACAAACAAATGCTCCTGCACCTAGTCTTATTTCTACATCAAAGCTAAAATCTGTATCAAATACATTTTCACCTAATATCCCATAATCTCTTGCTTGATTAATTGCAATTTTTAGTCTTTGAACAGCAATTGGATATTCTGCTCTAACATATATATATCCTTTATTAGCCCCTATTGCATAACCTGCAATCATCATTGCTTCTAAAACAGAATGTGGGTCACCTTCTAGTATACTTCTATCCATAAAAGCTCCTGGGTCACCTTCATCTGCATTACATACAACATATTTTTGTTCTCCTTCTGAAGCTTTTGTTAGCTCCCATTTTTTGCCTGTAGGGAAACCTGCTCCTCCTCTGCCTCTCAATCCAGATTCTTTTATAACATCTATAACTCCATCTTGTGACATTTCTTTTAAAACTTTTTCTAATGCTTTATATCCATCAAAAGCTATGTATTCATCAATTTCTTCTGGATTTACAACTCCACAATTTTTAAGTGCAATTCTTTTTTGCTTTTTATAAAAATTCAATTCATCTAAACTATTTACTAATTTTCCATCTATATCTTTACAAAGTAATCTTTCTACCCTTTCACCATTTATAATATGTTTTTCAATTATTTCTTCACAATCATCAGGTGTAACTAATGAATAAAAAGTATCTTCTGGTCTTATAATAACAATAGGACCTTTTGCACAAAGACCAAAACAACCTGTTTTTATAACTCTTACATTTGTTATATTTCTTTCTTTTAGTATTTTTCTGAAACTTTCTAAAATTTGAGGTGATTTTGAAGAAGTACAACCAGTACCATGGCAGACTAAAATATGTTTTTCTCTTGTATCTGCTTTTGTATTTACTCTTAAATCTAACTCTTTTCTTTTTTCTTCTCTTAACTCATGAATCTCTTGCAAGCTTTTCATATTTTCCTCCTTTTTAACTATTCTCTTTATTTAAAATTCCATCTAAAACTTCGTCTAATTTTTTAACAGTAGCTTTTCCATATACTTCACCATTTACTGTAAATACTGGAGCTAAACCACAAGCGCCAACACATCTAGTTTTCTCTATAGAAAATAGCCCATCTTGTGTGGTTTCCCCTGGTTCTATTTGTAATCTATCTTTTAATCTATCCATTATCTTTTGAGAACCTTTTACATAACATGCTGTTCCTAAGCATACTGAAATATTATATTTTCCTTTTGGTTTTAAAGTAAATCTCGAATAAAAAGTTACGACTCCATAAATTTCTGCCATTGGAATATCTAAAAATTCAGAAAGAGCTTTTTGTGCATCTTTTGGTATATATCCATAATGTTCTTGTACCTCATTTAACATTTGAATTAAATTATCTTTTATTGGTTTGTATTCTTCGAATAAACTTTCAATGAAATTATCTTTTTTATTATTTGCTTCTTCATTCATTTTATTTCCTCCTAACTCATATATATTATTGAGTGACTATCTAGATTATATCAAAGTAAAGTTTTTTATACAACTTTTTTTTAGTTTTTTTAATTATATTGACTTTTTTGTCGAAACATGCGAAAATTTAATTGTAAGAAAAATAGAAAGGGGGATTTTATATGGATTATTATTATCCAAGTACTTATGATTATTATGACTATGGATATGTACCTACAGATTCTTCAATAATTACCGCTGTATCTGCAATATTAGGAGCTTTTTTAGGAATTATAATCGTTGTTGCTATAGTAATTGCAATACTTAATATTACTGGAATGTGGAAAGTATTTACAAAAGCTGGTGAAAAAGGTTGGAAATGTATTATACCTATATATAATTTAGTTATATTATTTAAAATTTCTGGACTTTCACCATGGATTATCTTTGGATATTTAGCTGGAATTATACCATTTGTTGGTTGGATTGTATGTTTGGGTATTTCAATATATCAATGTAACTCACTAGCTAAATCATTTAATAAAGATGTTGGATATACTATAGGCTTATTGTTTTTACCAACTATATTCTATCTAATTTTAGGTCTTGGTAAAGCTGAATATGTTGGAAAAGGAAACTTTTCAACTGCGTCAACTACTTACCAAGGTGATGGTATAGTAAATATCTCAGAAAATCCACAAAATACATCGCAAAATGATAATAGTAATGATAATTCTGAATTATAAGAAGCTTAACCTTGTTGTATACAGAAAAATCAAATTATATGATATTTATATGATTTAAGCCGAAAGTTATATTATAATATTTTATGAAATTAAATGTGCAAATGGAGGAATATTACAAATTCTTACATTACCAAGTAGGAGAATCTCGAATTGCCTAATTTGAGAGGTGCCTGCTTGATAGTGTTAGAATTTGTATATTACGTAATGCCAGCCATTTAAATTTATAAAATATTATAATATAACTTTCGGCTTTTTAAATCTTTATGAAATCAATTTTTCTAATTCTTTTATTTTATCTCTAAGCTCAGCAGCTTTTTCAAATTCCATTTCAGCTGCATATTTTAACATTTCATCAGTTAATTTATTAATTGTATCTTTTATATCTTCTTCTTTCTCTAATTTATACTCTACTTCTATATCATCTGTAATAGTAACTTTTATAGTATCACGTACAGATTTCCTTATTGTCTTAGGTGTTATATTATGTTTTTTGTTATATTCCTCTTGTATTTTTCTTCTTCTATTAGTCTCTGTAATAGCTTTTTCCATACTTTCTGTTAACTCATCTGCATACATAATAACTGTACCATCTGTATTTCTTGCTGCTCTTCCTATTGTTTGGATCAAAGACCTTTCTGAACGTAAAAATCCTTCTTTATCAGCATCTAATATAGCAACTAAAGAAACTTCTGGAATGTCTAAACCTTCTCTTAATAAGTTAATACCAACTAAGACATCAAATTCTCCTAATCTTAGATTTCTGATAATTTCCATTCTTTCTAATGTTTTTGTATCTGAATGCATATAATTTACTTTAATATCTAATCCCTTTAAATAATCTGTTAAATCTTCTGCCATTTTTTTAGTTAAGGTAGTAACAAGAACTCTTTCATTTTTTTCCACTCTAATACGGATTTGTTCTAATAAATCGTCAATTTGATTTGTTACTGGTTTTACTTCTATTTTAGGGTCTAATAAACCTGTTGGTCTTATAATTTGTTCTACTAAGTTTTCTTTACTATGTTCTTTTTCATAATCACCTGGTGTTGCACTAACAAAAACAACTTGATTTAATCTTTGTTCAAATTCTTCAAACTTAAGAGGTCTATTATCAAAAGCAGAAGGTAATCTAAAGCCATATTTAACTAATGATTCTTTTCTTGAATGATCTCCATTATACATGGCTCTTACTTGAGGAATTGTAGCATGAGATTCGTCTATTAATAACAAGAAGTCCTTTGGGAAGTAGTCAAATAAAGTATATGGTGGACTACCTGCTGGTCTTCCACTTATATGTCTAGAATAATTTTCTATTCCTGAGCAAAATCCCGTTTCTTTCATCATTTCCATATCAAAATTTGTTCGCTCTTCTATTCTTTGTGCTTCAATTAATTTATTTTGCGACTTAAAATATTTAACTCTTTCTTCCATTTCTTGTTCAATAGTTACAAGTGCTCTATCCATTTTTTCTTTTGTTGTAACATAATGTGATGCTGGAGATATTAAAATATGTTTTCTTGTACCTATTGGCTTTCCTGTTAAGGGGTTAATTTCTGTTATTTTTTCTATTTCATCTCCCCAAAATTCCACTCTTACTGCTGATTCTGATTTATCTGAAGGATAAATTTCAACAATATCCCCCTTTGCCCTAAAAGTACCTCTTTGAAAATCAATTTCATTTCTAGTATATTGCATAGTTATTAGCTTTCTTAAAACTTCATCTCTGCCCTTTTGCATTCCTGGTCTTAAAGATAACATCATCTCTTGGTAATCAACTGGATCTCCTAAACCATATATACACGAAACTGATGCTACAATTATTACATCTCTTGTTTCAAATAATGATAATGTTGCAGAATGTCTAAGTTTATCTATTTCATCATTTACAGATGAGTCCTTTTCAATGTATGTATCTGATTGAGGAATATAGCTTTCTGGTTGATAATAGTCATAGTAAGACACAAAGTACTCAACATTATTTTCTGGAAAAAACTCTTTAAATTCGCTGTATAATTGCCCTGCAAGAGTTTTATTATGTGCCAAAACAAGTGTTGGCTTTTGAACTTCTTGAATAATATTGGCCATTGTAAATGTTTTACCGAGAACCTGTAACTCCTAAAAGTGTCTGAAATTTTTTTCCTTCTTTTATTCCGTTGCTTAAATATTCAATTGCTTTTGGTTGGTCTCCTGTTGGTTTATATTCTGAATGTAATTTAAACATAACTTCCTCCTTGTGTCTTAAACTATATTATCAAATTAATCTATCTTTTCTATATTTAATATAACTTTTCTCATCATAGAAACATCATTTAAAGTAACATCACCATCATTATTTATATCAGCTGCTTTTTGATATTCATCTCCTAATATTTCAGCTTTCAAAATATGTTTTCTCAATTTTGATAAATCTGAAATTGTTATATCTCCATCACTGTTTAAGTCTCCTCTAACAATAAGCACATACTCTTTCCCTGTATCTGTAATCAATTTATCTCCTGTTACTACTAAATCAGAATTTTGTATTTCATTACCTGATTTATCTACTAATTTGTAACTAACTTCTGTAGAAATATTACTTTTAAATGTTGATACATCTGTATCAGGTGTAATTTTGATTATCATATTTGAACTTGTATTTACTTCATATTTAGATGATTTTATTGTATCATCTATTTCTGGTTCTTCTACAATTGTTGTAACTTCAAATGTTTCAACTTTTGCATTTCCTGCCAAATCTCTAACATATATAGTATATTTACCATTTTGTGTAATATTTATTGCTGCTTTTACATTATTTCCATCTTTTATTACATTTAATTCTTGACCATTATCTTGAAAATAATTTATATTTTGCTCTCCTTTAGCTACTTTTACAATATCAACATCTGTAAGAGCATCTGAAAATATAAATGATGCAACTACATTTTCGTTATCAGTGTTTTCTTGTTTAATAGTTATTTCAGGTGCTGTTTTATCTATTATAAAATTAACAATTGTTTCATTACTTGCCTCATCAACAGCTCTTAAAACATATTTTCCTTCTTCTTCAATTGTATCTCCATTATTATATCCTTCTACTGTATTTCCATTTCTTGTTAAATATATCTCTGATAAATTTTCATCAGTTATATTTGGTGTAATTGATTGATTATATATTTTGTTATTTTCAACTCCATCAATTTTTGGAGATGTTGTATCAGGGTCTTCTACAGGTTTTTCATCTATATTTGTAATATTGATTTCTTTTACTACTTCACTTCCTTCTTCATCTTTTGCATATACAGTATAAACACCTATTTCATTTATTTCAAATTGTGTATTAATTAATTTTCCAACACTTCCTTGCCCTATACGTGTTCCATTTGTTTCAAAATATTCTATTTGTTGACTTCCTTTAGCCCATTTTATTTCATCTATATATGAATCTTTATCACTTACAGATACATCTATTTGTTTTGGATTTTCTTCATTTTGTGATAAAGTAATTTCTGGTGGTTGGTTTGGTTCAGGCTCATCTATTCCTGTTATTGTTTTTGTTACCATGTATGAATAGCCTTGTTCATCTTCAATATATATATTTATTGTACAATTTTTACTAACTGAATAATTTGCTGTTACTTCTTTCCCCTCAGTTATTGGAATTTCTTCTCCATTATTTTTAAAATATTCAATATCAACATCATTTCCTATAGCAACTTTCATCTTAACAATATTACATATTTCATTTGTTGCTTTTATTGTTAATTCTGTAGGTGAATCTTCATCTTGAGTAATTTCTATATTCATATTTTTATCATTTTGTGTTATTCTTTTTTCAGTCATTTTTTTGTATCCTGCTTCATCTTCTATATAAAATACATATGTATCATCTTCTGGAGCAGTATATGAGATATTCACTTCTTGATTTGGTGAAAATTCTAATTCTTCTCCTTTTGTTTTAAAATCATCAAAACTTAGATTTTCTGATTTTTTTGCAACCTTTACTTTTACAATATTACAAATTGTATCTTTTATCTGTAAATTTACTTCTCTAGTATTACTTCCATTTGTAATTGTTACTTGAATAGGAGTATTTTCTTCTCCTATATATAATTGACGTGTTGTTTTATTTCCTTTGCTATCTTCAGCATAAATGACATATAAACCATCTTCAGTTATTCCAGAATATTTTACAGTTACATCATTACTCTCTATAAATTCTATATCTGTACCTTGTATACTAAAATCAATAGTATCATTTATATTTTGCTTTTTAGCAATTTTTAACTTTGTGATATTATTATTTGTACTTGTAACTTGAATTGTTATATTTAATGGATTTTCTTCATCTTTAGTTATAGTAATTTGAGGCATATCATTTGGATCATTTACAGTTAATCTACTTAAAAATCTATCTCCTCTTTCATTCTTTCCATAGACTGTATAGCTTCCATATCCATCTAATTCAAATGATTCTTGAATTGTTTGTGCTGGAGTTATGTCAAATGTATATACATCACTATTATCTTGTTCAAAATAATCTACATTACTTGTTTCTATGTATTTATGCACATATTTTAAATCAGTTATTTTATATTTGCTATCTGTTGCTGTTATATTTATTATGTTAGAATTTGTTTCATCCCTTTTTAATTCGATATTCATTGTAACATCTGATTCTTCCAAATTAATATCAGTATCAGATGCTTTTGATACAACAGGCAAAACTACTTGTATCATTAACACTAATATTACAAAAATTGATAAAATTCTCTTTATTTTCACATCCATTTAAATTCCTCCTATCGTTTTTATATACTTTATTTACGAACTAATATTATTATAACATTATCAAAATGCTTTATCAATAATAAATACTGTATATATTCCATAAAATGTTACTAGATAATGGTTAATTCAAATATTATAATTACAATGATTCTGGATGATTACTTGGCAACACCCATTAACTAGTATCCAATAAAAAGGAACGTGAAACTTATTCACATCCCCTTTATATCAGCTTCTACTTCTTGATTGTTTTGATTACTTTTATCATGAACTTTTAAATAGTATGGCTGTATATCTAATAAACTATCCATATATACTATATCCCCATTTTTGTCTTTTATTTTCAAATTAGGAAAAGTTCTTATCATCTTTTTATCTCCCCAAAATTTATATATGAAATTTGACATTTTTTCATTTCCATATATTTCATCATATTGTTCCATAACTAATTCCTTATTTGCAACATCTATATCATTTTTTACTATCATTCTTACTAAGAAAAATTCCAGTGCAAATGCTGTTGATACACAATCTATAATTAATAATATAAATACTGTCATAACAAAAGTTTTTAAGGCTTTATATGTTTTAAACTTACTCTTTATCCAGTTTATAACTTTATCTACTTTAGGATTTAAAGAAGCTCTTAGATATATTCCTAAAAATCCCCAAAATATAGAATAATAGACACATATCCTTCCATTTATATTAAGTGGCATTTCTGAATAATCCCACCATTTTACACCTAGCAACATTTCTCCTATAAAACTAACAACATATTCTACTATTGATCCTACAATAAATCCTCCAATAAAAAGAGTATTAAATTTTCTAGGAAATTTATATAAGCATATAATCATTATCACAGCACCTAAACCATATATACCACAAAATGGACCATATAAAAAGCTTTGCCTACTTTCCCAAACACCTTTTGTTACTATTCCATAAAGAGTTTCGATTATATATCCTGCTACACTGTAAATAATAAAATAAGCTAAAATTCTCCACACACTTATTCCATTTATTGACTTTTTATTCTTTTTTATATTTTCTGTATCTTTAAGTTCTTGGTCTATCTTTAAATTTTCTTCTATTATTTCTTTTTCTTTATTTGTTTTACCTTTTTTTAGCTTTTTTTCATCCATATATTAACCCTTTCTTATATTAAACTCTTCAATTCTTCTATTTTATCTTTATAAAATTTTGTTGTTATTTTATATGTATGAACATCTTCTAAATCTACATCTACCATTTTTAATAAATCTACAGACTTCTTCATACATCCTTGACTTAACATATGAATATATTTTTCTACAAATCCCTCTTCTTTATTCAAAATTTTTGTAGCAATACAAATTGCTGCTGATATTCCAGTTGCATATTTATATACATAAAAATCTGTATAGAAATGTGGAATTCTAGACCATTCATATTGAATTTCTTCATCTATTAAAATATCTTTCCCAAAATATTTCTGGTTTAGTGCATAATATATCTTATTTAAATCTTCTGCTGATAACATTTCTCCATTTTCTTGTTTTTCATGAACCTCTTTTTCAAATTCAGCAAACATAGATTGCCTATAAAAAGTTCCTCTTATCATTTCAATTAATTCATACAATAATTCTGCTTTTTTTATTTTATCCTTTTCATTTTTTATTTGATATTCACTTAGTAGAATTTCATTTACAGTTGATGCTACTTCGGCTACCATTATAGTATATCCTGCATCAATAATGTTTTGGCTTTTATTAGAATAATATGAATGCATACTATGTCCTAATTCATGTGCAATTGTGCTAACATCTCTTTTATTTTCTGTAAAACTCATTAATACAAATGGATGTACACCATATACACCTGAGCTATATGCTCCACCTCTTTTATTTGGTTTCTCATATACATCTATCCAGTGATTTTCAAAAGCTTCATTTAGCATACCTGTATATTCTTTTCCTAATATTGCTAGAGCTCCTTTTACCTCTTTTTTTGCATCTTCAAAAGAAATTTTATCTTCTTTTTGTTCAAATGGATTGACATATAAATCGTACATATGTATTTCTTCCATATTCAATAATTTTTTCTTTAAACTGATAAATTCATGATTTACTTCTAATCCTTCATTTACGCCTTTCATTAAAGATTCATAAACTTTAATTGTTGCATCATCATGAATCGTTGCCTTTTCTAAAGATGATTTATATTTTCTTAACTTTGAAGTAATCACTGTCTGTTTTACATTTGTTAAATACATTTCTGCAATTGTATTCATACATTCACTATATTTTTTATACATTAATTGAAATGCTTGTTTTCTAACAGAAATATCTTTACTTTTTAAATATTTTGTATACGTTGCATCTGTTAATTCTACTTCTTTTCCTTTTTCATCTATTAATGTTCCAAATTTAAACTCCGCATTTGTTAAAATATCATATATATTTTCTGGACCAGAAAATACTTCTGAATAATTTGCAAGTATATTTTCTTCTTCTTTACTTAATATATGTTTTTTCTTTTCTAAAATATCTCTAATATCTCTTTCATATTTTTTTAGTCTTGTATCTTCTTTTAAATATTGATTAATTTTCTGCTCATCTGCAAATGTAATTTCAGGTGTCATAAATGAAACTGCTTTGTCAAATTCTGATGATAAATTTTCTACTTCTTTAAATAATTTTATACCTTCTTGGTCTGCCATATTTAAGTGATAAGAAAACATTCCATAAGAATATATTTTATCAAAATCTATTAATATAGATTCATATATATTGTAACAATTATATAAATTATCTGCACTATCACATAATTTTCCTCTATAATTTTCTATCTTTTTTAAATCTTCTTGCATTTGTTTTACAGCTTTATGGAATTCTTCTTTACTCTTAAATAAATCTGTTAAATTCCAACTTTCTTTATTTTCTTTTAATTTATCCAATTTTCCTTCCTCCTTTTCATTACTGCCATTTTACCATACTTGTCTTTTATATACAATAGTCATTAAGGCAAAAAACATCCTTAAGTGTAGGCATATTATATCTACACTTAAGAACGTTTTTGCTAATTTTATGGAAAGATATGATTAATATATTGGAATTTTATTCTTATAGTATATACGAACATTTATTCTTTATCAATGCTTGTTACAAAAAATGTTTATATTTTATTTATATTAATATTGGACTTATTTGCTCTCCATCTAATGCATATTCTAGTGTTTTTATGATGTACTCTGCATCAAATACAATGGACCTTGGTTTAGTTATTGGATTATCTTGCCTAAAAGGTACAAAGTAATAATTTTTCCTATTTAATAGCTTTCCAATATTTTCGGCATTTCCACTTAAGCCATTATTTGTAGATGGAGCTATAACTAATGGTCGATTATTTCTTAGATGTGATTTTGCTGCCATTGTTGCTGGAGTATCAATAATGTCACATGCTAATTTTGCCATTGTATTTCCAGAACAAGGTGCAATTATCATTATATCCGTCATTTGTTTTGGCCCAATTGGCTCCGCATCTATAATTGTATGAATAATTCTTTTTCCTGTCATTTCTTCTATTTCATCAATAAATTCTTTTGACTTTCCAAACTTGGTATCTAGATTGTAACTATTAAATGACATAATGGGTAATATGTCTGCTCCCATTTTTAGTATTTCTTTCATTTTTGGTAATACCTTGTTAAATGTACAAAATGATCCTGTTAATACAAATCCTATTTTTTTCCCTTCTAAATCCAACTAATATCCCTCCTTTCCTGTTGTCTTATATATAATATGTTTTTATGTAAATAATGATTGTGTTAGGGCAAAGCAATTTTTCTGTATACTCTTGAACAAATCGAAAAGCCTTAACATTTGTACTAATTTTATCTTTTCACTTTGGCTTTCCGTAAATTTGTTCTGCGCCAAATTTATGTAATAAATTTGTGTGCAACGTATTTTTATATA
>CALYAB010000022.1 GCA_944393395.1 uncultured Clostridia bacterium | reverse complement strand
CAAAATGGATTGTATTTAGCATGGTATGAAGATAAAGATAATGATGGATATTATGAAGTGACAATAGGAGGAGAAGGAGGAGTAGTTGCAAATAGTGATTCAAATAGTTTGTTTAATTTTATAGGAAATAGTGTAGAAAACCAAGAGGTGACTATAACAGGATTAAATAATTTAGAAACAGGTCTAACAACGAATATGGCATATATGTTTAGACAGTGTAAAGTAAGTAGTTTAGATGTTAGTTCATTTAATACAGAAAATGTAACAAATATGCGATATATGTTTTATAACTGTAGTAATTTAACAAGTTTAGATTTAAATAATTTTGATACAAGCAAAGTAACCACTTTATTTTCAACATTTGAAGGATGTTCGAACTTAAAAGAATTAAAAGTAAATAATTGGAATACGAGTAACGTTGTAGAGATGGGAGAAAAAGCAGGCTATTGGGGTTATGGAGGAACTTTTAAGAATTGTAGTAGCCTTGTAGAATTAGACATAAGTAAATGGGATACATCTAATGTAGTTGGAATGGGGCAGATGTTTTCTGGGTGTTCAAGTTTAACAAATTTAGATGTAAGTAATTTCAATACGAGTAATGTTATAAGTATGTATAATATGTTTAATGGATGCCAGAATTTGACAAAATTAGATGTAAGTAATTTTGATACAAAAAATGTAATAGGTATATCATATATGTTTAGTGAGTGTCATAGTTTAACAGAATTGGAATTAAGTAAATTTGATATAACTAATGTAACTAGTATAAGTTATATGTTTAATGGATGCAACAATTTAATAGAGTTAGATTTAAATAATTTTAATACAAGTAATATAACAGATATGTCATATATGTTTTATAGTTGCTATAGTTTAAGAAATTTAAATATAAAAAATTTTGATACAGGAAATGTAACAACTATGAAGTATATGTTTGCTACTTGTTCAAGTTTAACAAATTTAGATTTAAGCAATTTTGATACAAAAAATGTGACAAATACGGAATATATGTTTGCATATTGTTCAGGATTAACCAATTTAGATGTAAGTGATTTTGATACGAGTAATGTAACTAGTATGAGAGCTATGTTTAGACAATGTTCAAAATTGACAAGTTTAAATTTAAGTAATTTTAATACAGATAAAGTAACAGATATGTGGTATATGTTTTATGACGATGTTAGCTTGAAAGAGTTAGATATTACTAATTTTAATGTTGAAAATGTAACAGATTGGACAAGTATGTTTTCAAATGTACCATCAACAATTCAAATAACAACAAATCAAGATATGGCAAATTGGATAAAAGAAAATTTTCCAAGTTATACAAATATCACAATAACAAATTAGAAAAATATAGAGAAATTAAACTGTTAAAGATTACAACGAGCAAAACAAAAAGAAAAAATATAATGGAGGATATCTATGTCAGCTAAAAAGAAAAAAATAATAGCAGGAGCTATAATAATAGGAATAATATTAATAATAGCCATAATATTCTTAAATAGGACAAATAGCAAAAAACAAAATGAAGGTGAAACAGAAACAACAGAAGAAGTTGAATTATCAGAAGTACTAGAGATAGAAGATATAGAAAAAATAAAATATGAAAAAGAGAAAACCAAAGAAGAAATAGCAACAAAATATGTAACAGGAAATAATATATACAAATTAAAAGCAACAGTTAAAATGCAAGAAACAACAGGTAAGATGATATATGTAAGAGGAGTAGACAATATAAATGTATATCAAACAGAATATGATATAAACAAATATGGAGACAAAAACACACAAGTAAGTGGAATACTACAAACATTTGAAGAAATCTGTAAAAACTATATGGGAATAGGGGAAGAATATAAAGAAACAGAACAGCTATATGGAGAAAGCAATGCAGAATTTGAATTACCAGTGGAAGAAAGTATATATAATGAAGGAAGATTATATAGTAAAACATATAAAAGTGAAGAAAATACATATGATATTAATTTCTATAAAAAAGATGATAAGATAATTTGTGAATTTGTGAAAATTCTTATTTTGTAAAGTTTGACACTGGACAGTAATGAAAACATAAATATTAGTTACGACTCATATCTAATATTTATGTTTAAAGATGTTGATATATTAATATTGATTAAATTTTGAATGTGATTGGAGGAAATTTAGAATTTCTTAAGTGATTTTATGGAAAATGTTCGCGTCGAGCGTAGCGAGGACTAAGTGAAAGGGTGCCATAAAATTGCTTTAGAAATTCTTAACTTTCCGTATTGAGCCGAAAAATTTAATCAATATTAATATATCAACATCTTTTAAAATGAATTTTAGCTATAAAATGTAACTAATATTAATACTTAATTTTCTAATAATATATTGCAAATATCTTTAGTTGAATGCAATTTCGCTAATTTTTTAGTATTTTCTTTCATAGACTCTAATTTATCTGGATGAGAAAATAAATTTTCTAAAATTTCAATTACATTATCATCTTTTTTTATCCAAATAGCAATTCCATTTTTCTCTAAAAATTCCGCATTTTCTTCTTCTTGACCTGGAATAGGATTAATAACTATCATTGGCAAATTAGAAGCTAAACTTTCAGTAGTTGTTAAGCCACCAGGTTTTGTTACTACTAAATCAGAAACACTCATAAATTCTGGAACTTGACTTGTATATTCAAAAACGATAACACTATCTTTTCTGTTATATTTAGAAACTATTTTTTCAAAAGCGGTTTTCATTTTCTCATTTTTCCCAGCTATTGCAATTATTTGCATATCAGTACAATAACTAACAAAACTTTCAAATATTTCTACAGTTCTAGTTTTACCTAATCCAAATTCTCCACCACCAAAAAATAATATTGTCTTCTTCTCAGGTTTTAAGTTTAATTCTTTTAATATTTTTTCTTTATCATGAGGTTGTAAGAAACGGCTAGATAAGGGGATTCCTGTGGCAAATACTTTTTGTTTACTGATACCCTTTTTTATTAGATATTTTTTCATTTTATCATGTGCTACAAAATAGTAATCAGTAAAATCTGAACCAACTAACCATTGGTCATGTGGCGCAAAATCTGTCATTATTGTTGCAATTTTAGCTGATATTTTTTTCTTTCTTTTTAAATAACTACACATTTGACTACCAAAAGGATGTGTAGAAATTATTAAATCAGGATTTTTTTCTCTTAAAAGTTTTAATAATTTTATTGCTAAGATTTTATTAGATCTACTTGTAATATGAGCAAGAGGTCCTTTTTGAGAATCTGAATAAATTCTTCCCCAAGCCCAAGGAACTTTTTTAGCCATTCCATTATAAGCCTTTGTTGTCATTTTTTCTATTGTTTTATTAACATATTTCATACAATCAATTAATTCAACATCAATACTTTTATAATTGTTTTTTAAATATTCATTTATTGATTTTGCTGCATTTATGTGTCCACCACCATAAGAAGCGTAAAAAATTAAAATTTTCATAGTTGTTCTCCTTAATTTAAAGTTTTAAATTCAAAACAATTTTAACATAAATATATGAAAATTTCAAAAAGTGGAATAATTTTTCATAAAAAAGAAAAAATAATTGTAAAAGTTGCGAGGTGATATAGTGAAAAATATTATAAAAATAGTAATTATATTTGGTTTATTAATGTTAGCTTTTGTTATTTTAATTGTTCTGGGGAATAATTATACAAAACAAAATGTTAGTTATGCAGCAACATCAAATACATCAGACCTACAATTAATGGCAAGAGCTATAAATGGAGAAGCAAGAGGAGAACCATATGAAGGACAAGTTGCTGTTGGAGCTGTAATACTGAATAGAGTAAAAGATTCTAGATTTCCAAATTCGATTTCTGGAGTTATATATCAGTCAGGAGCTTTTACAGCAGTAGCAGATGGTCAAATTAATAGTCCGATTGATGAAGGGTCGACAGTGTATAAAGCAGCACAAGATGCAATGAATGGCTGGGATCCAACAGGAGGATGTGTTTATTATTTTAATCCGGATACAGCAACAAATAGTTGGATATGGTCAAGACCACATGTAAAAACAATAGGAAAACATAGATTTTGTAAATAATGAAAGGAATGAATAATATGAATAAATTAGTAGAGTGGAAGGAAAGACTAAAAAAAGGTCATATGCTTAGCGTTATATGTATTCTTTTAATAGTAGTTGCAATATTAGGTGTTATACTATATAAAAAGCAAAGAGAATATAGGCAAGCATCAGAAAATTCATATAATATGGCTTTTTACGAATTAGTTGATTATGTACAAAATGTAGAGACATATTTAGCAAAATCATTAATTTCTACTACTCCAGAACATGGGGCAGAAACATTAACAAATTTATGGCGAGAGGCAAATTTAGCCCAAAGTTATTTAAGTATGTTGCCAATTGAAAGTCAGGAATTAGAAAATACAGAGAAATTTTTAAATCAAGTAAGTGATTATAGTTATTCTTTATCAAGAAAAAATATATATAATGAAAGTTTAAGTAATGAAGATTTAACAAATTTAGAAGAATTACATTCATATAGCACAGAATTAGAAAATACTTTAAATCAATTATCAGAAGATCTAAATAATGGAAGATTTCAATGGGGAGAGTTAACTAAAAAAGGAACAGTAGCATTTGCACAACAAGTAGACAATATATCCAAAGAAAGTTTTAGTAATTTAGAAGAAAACTTTCATGAATATTCTGGTTTGATATATGATGGTGCTTATTCAGAACACATGACAAGTAGTGAAAAGAAAGGACTAACAGGAGAAGATATTGATGAGAATAAAGCAAAAGAATTAGCAGAAGAGTTTATAGGAAAAAATAATATAAAAGAAATATCAAATTTAGGACTATCAGAAAATGCAACTATTCCAGCATATAGTTTTTCGGCAACTACTAACAATGATGAAAATATTAATATATCAATATCTCAAAAGGGTGGACATGTTATTTATATGAATACAAATAGAGAAGTAAATTCTGAGATAATTTCACAAGAAGAAGCAGCAGAAAAAGGAAAACAATTTTTAGAAGATAAAGGATTTGCAGATATGCAAGAAACATATTATATAACTCAAGAAGGAGTTACAACTATAAATTATCCATATACCCAAGATGATGTAATTGTATATCCTGATCTAATAAAAGTTAAAGTAGCTTTAGATAATGGAGATATATTGGGAATAGAAACAACAGGATATTTAAATAATCATACTCAAAGAGATGTTAGTAATGTTCAGATTACAAGTGAAGAGGCAAAAGAAAATTTGAATTCTAAATTAGAGATTAACAGTGAAAGGATGGCAATAATTCCTACAGAATGGCAAACTGAAATTTTATGCTATGAGTTTAAAGGTAAAGTAGATGATAAGGAATTTCTAGTTTATATAAATGCAGAAAATGGAAGAGAGGAAGATATATTAATAATAACTGAAACTCAAAATGGCGTATTAACAATGTAATACAGTAAAGACAAAAAATTTAAGAATAGATTAAGGATTGTTCCTAAATCTATTCTTACGTTTTAATGTCTTTTATATGTATCTTTTGATAACAATTCAGTACTTACAACTTGTCCATTTTGTTTTAATATTCTATAAGCTTCTGAATAAGTTGAGTCTGCAGTACTACCAGTTATATAAGAAGAAATTTCAACTTCATATTCATTATCACTTCTTAGTCCATAAATTTCAAAAGTTGCTACTCCATTAGAAACTGAACATACTAATTTTATAGGATAGTCTCTATTATTTTTAAATTTGAAATCAATAGAACCATATACAACAGTAGCATCTCTACTAGCTGTAACATAAGAAGGAACAAATTGATGATTACTTCTTTCTACTATTTCTAAATTAGCATATAATACAGCATTATACAAAGTAGATGTTATCTGACAAATTCCTCCACCTAATCCATCTACAACTTCTCCTTCTACATATATAGAAGCTTCTTTATATCCTGCTGCTATAGTTCTTGCACCAACTACTTGATTATATGAAAATGTTTCACCTGGCATTAAAACAGTACCATTAATTTTTGATGCAGCTAGTTGTAGATTTGTAGTTCTATCAGCATCTCTAGTAGAATATCTAGTAGAATATGTTGAAAGTAAATCAGGAAAAGCTTCTGTACCAATCATGTTAGTTGTTACTTCTGGATATAATACATTTAAAGGAATAACATATTCAGATTTGTCTTCTTTTAGCATTTCTTTAGCTTCATCTAAAGAAATTGCGAAATCTAGACCGTTTTCTGAAGGATAGACTGCATATGGGTCTTGAGTATAGTATGCATTAACAGGTTCTTTATAAATTTCATTGTAAATTTGTTCAATATTAATTTCAGAAGGTTGTTGAGTTGATGTTGCTATATCCAACTTTCTGTTTTTTAAAGTTAAATTTGAAATACCATTTTTTATATATAAAGCCATTTGCTCTACATTTACAACATTTCCTTCAGAACCCTTAGTTACTATTAAATTATCTCCATCAATATAATAGCCACTTTCAACAACTGTATCAGGTAATTTAGAAGAAATATCATTTAGTGATGTTTTTAATTGTTCTTCATCTAAAGAAAAACTTAATTCTACATTTACATTATTAACTAAAGCACTTAATGCTGTAAAGCTATTATCAAAAACATTGCTAGATTTTCCTATTTTGTATGCTTCATCAACAGCTGAGTCAATGTCAAAACTAACATTAAGAGCAGATAGAGGAATACTGGTTTCGTAATCATTATGTACTAGATTTATATTTTCTGGTAGATTTTCATTTATGTAATTTTGTATTTTTTCTTTTGCTTCATCTATTGATAATCCTGAAACATCTACTCCTTTTATGCTTATTCCAGATATTATTTTGTCATTTCTATAATTTAAAAATGTAAAAACAAGAAAAGCAATAACTAGTAAAATAATAAGAACAATTACTGAAATTCCAATAATTTTAGATGCTTTAGATTTGTTGTGTGTAGGATTATAATTTTCTACTGGATGAAATTCTCTACGGCTATCTAATTCATTTTTATTTACTTTTTCATCAATTTCTATATTTTTAATGCTCATAATATTCTCCTTTTGTTATATATCTTTATTATTATATCACATAAAGTCGAAAAAGAATAGATATAATCGATAAAAATAAAAAAAGGAAATTTTTAAAAAAATTACTAATATAATTTTTTTAAAAAAGTTAATAATAATAGTGTAAAACTACAAATAGTTTTATAATTTAATTTTTTAGGAGGAATTATGTCTAGAAATAGTAAATTAATATCTGAAAATTTAAGAGAAGAAATAGCAAAAGAATTAGGTGTTTATGAGCAAGTAAAAAAAGATGGCGGAAGCTGGGAAAATGTTTCTTCTAAGGATTGTGGAAACATAGTTTCAAAAGCGATAGAAATAGCAAATAGAACAGTTCAATAGATAATATGAAACTTTTTTAATCTACAATGTATTAAAAGCTATTATATATAAGGTTTATTAGTTATTATAAAATCTTATATATAATAGCTATTTTATTGAATAGAAAAACCAAATTTTTCTATTCAACAAAAAAATAACGTTGCACAGAAAAATTGCTATGCAATTTTTCGCGTCGACAAATCTTTACGCTTCTTTGAGAACTTAAATACATATAGTTAAATTAGAAAAGTAAAAAAAAGTTCTCGCGAAGCGAGATTTGTTGTCCTTAAGTTAAATACTCTAAGAATATTTTTTATGATTAAATTTTAGCAATAAAATATTATAAAGTCAATAAAAAACGGAAAAAAGAATTTAAAAAAATTCAATGTGAAATAATTAAAAATTTATAAAATTTTAATACTTGTAAAATTATTAAAATGCTGTAGTATCTAAGGATTAAATAAGCTATATATGTTTCTTAGAGTATTTAACTCTAGGGAAAAAACAAAGAAATAAAATGCGACAACATATTGACTTAATTCATAAACAAATATAAAATGAAAACAATAAAAAGAGTTTAATAATAGTTTTATAAATTAAGGAATAAAGAACAAAATAAAAGTAAATACTAATACAAAAAAGATAAAAATATAATAAAAAATACAAAAGAAAGGAGAAAATAAGATGAAAGAAATTTTAATAAAAAAAGGACAAAGAAATAAAGATGAAAAAGAAAGAGGTATTACATTAATAGCCTTAGTAATTACAATAATTGTATTGTTAATCTTAGTAGCAGTAACGATTGCAACATTAACAGGGGATAATGGAATTCTTTCAAATGCAAGCAAAGCAAGGGTAGAAACAGAAAAAGCAAATGCAGAAGAGCAAGTAGGTATAGCAGTAGCAGGAAGTATAGGAACAGATGGAAATGTAAATACAGATAGTTTAAATGATAATTTAAAAAACATAAGTGGATTAACATATAATGATCAACCATTGTCAGACAGTAATAAAATAGGAAGTTTGCCAGCAAAGGTAAAAGTAGATGGATATGAGGTAAGAATAAATGCAAATGGAAGTCTAACAACCCAAATAATAAAAGAATATACAGAGGATGGAGTACCAATACCAGAAGGATTTTATTATGTAGGAGGAACAAAGGAAGAAGGAGTAGTGATATCGGATAGTTCAGCAGATGAGAATAAAGGAACAGACCATACAACAGCAACACGGACTACAAGGAAATCAGTTTGTGTGGGTGCCAGTAGAAGTAGATGGAGATTTTAAGAGATATGATGGATATTATGATGGTAATTTTAATGAAGGCTTTGTAGCTTCTTGTGCAGAACCATATGAGGATGGATATGCAAATGAAGAAAGTGAATATAATGCAATGAGAGCTAGTGTTTTAGAGTATAATGGATTTTATGTAGGAAGATATGAGGCAGGAATAACTAGTACTAGTGAAAGAACAGAGGGTTCAGGAATAACAGATGATGTAGTAGTTAAGCAGGGAAAAAATGTGTATAATTGGATAGGATGGTCAAATAGTGATGACATGAAAGTAGAAACAGGAGGAGCAGTGCAGAAGTCAAAAGAATTTGCAATTGTTAATAATTATACATCAGTAACAAGTACATTAATATATGGTGTACAATGGGATGCAATAATGCAGTTTATAGATTCTGGATATAAAAATGAAGATGGAACTTTATATGAAAAAAATTCATTTGTAGCAAATTCAACAGGAAAAGGAAATTATGATGAAACAGGTTCATGGAATGGAACTTTAGCATCTACCGGTTCAAATTCAGAGTATGCAGTAAAAAATATATATGACTTAGCAGGAAATGTAGAGGAATGGACTATGGAGTCTTGCTACGCCGTTGGTCGAGTTTACAGAGGTCGGTTATTACGACAATGCGGGTTCTGATTATCCAGCTTCTTATAGCATCCTCAACTCTCCGTCTTACAGCCACGCTTCTACTGGTTTTCGTGTCACTTTATACTTGTAAAGTTGAATGCTAAAGCCGTGAGCCTGAAAAAGTAATTTTAACAGTGTAGAAAAAAATAGTATTTATCAAGATTAGTATTTGATTTTATTAGAGAGTGTATAATCTGGTGTGTGGAATAAAAACAACTAGATTATACACTCTCTTATTATTATTTTTATTAACTATAAAAATTGCATTTTCAATAATTAAAATAAAAATTGTTGCAAAAAAAGCAGATTAATCATATAATTTAAGAAACACAAAAATAAGAGGTGAATTATATGAGAGATATAACAGTAAAAGATATAGTAGAATGTACAGAAGGAACATTACTAAATGGAAAAGAAAGTACCACATGCGAAAAATTTTCTAAAGACACAAGGACAATCACAAAAGGTGATATATATATAGGCATAAAAGGAGAAAATTTTAATGGTAATTTATTTTGGAAAGATGCATTAGATAAAGGTGCAGATGGAATTATAGTACAAGATATAGACTTTAAGGAAGAGGAAATAAAAAAATATAAAGATAAAACAATTATAAAAGTAAAAGACACATTAAAAGCGTTATATAAAATAGCAAGTTATAAAAGAAAATTATTTGATGGTACAGTCATAGCAATTACAGGTAGTGTAGGTAAAACTAGTACAAAAGATATAGTGGCAAACACAGTATCACAAAAATTTATAACATTAAAAACTAAAGGCAATAACAATAATAATATAGGATTACCTTTTACAATATTAAATTCACCTAAAGAAACAGAAGTAATGGTATTAGAAATGGGAATGAATCATTTTGGAGAAATTAGTTTACTTTCAAAAATTGCTAAGCCTAATATATGTATTATAACTAATATAGGTACATCTCATATAGGAAATTTAGGGTCAAGAGAGAACATATTAAAAGCTAAACTTGAAATACTAGAAGGTTCAGATAATCCTCATATTATCATAAATAATGATAATGATTTATTACATAAATGGTATGAAGAAAATAAAAGAAAATATAATATAAAAACTTATGGAATACAAAATCAAAGCGATATAATGGCAAAAGATATTGAATTAAAAGAAGAAAGCAGTAATTTTGAAATTTCTTTAAATAATAAAGAAGAAAAAATAACAGTTCCAGTAGGTGGAGAGCATTTTATATTAAATAGTTTATGTGCAATATCAGTAGGAGTAATACTTGATATAAAAACTGAAGAAATAAAAAGAGGAATAGAAAGCTTTAAACTTACTAAAAATAGAATGGAAATTACAGAACTAAAAAATGGAATAAAAATAATAAATGATGCATATAATTCTAGTTTAGAATCTGTAAAAGCAGCTTTAGAATATATGAATAATATTAAAGCAAATAGAAGAATTGCAGTGTTAGGAGATGTATTAGAAACAGGAGAATTTGCAAAAGAGTTACACAAAAAGATAGGAGAGGCAGTTGAAAAAAATGATGTTGACATTCTTATCTGTAGTGGAGAAAATTCAAAATATATAGTTGAAAAAGCTAAAGAGACAAATTTAAATGAAAAGAATTCAGATAAAAAAATAATATATTATCTAGAAAAAAAGGAAGATATAATTGACTTACTAAAACATATACTTGAACCAGAAGATGTAGTTTTATTTAAAGCATCAAATGGAATGAAATTTTTTGAAATAGCAGAGGAGGTGGAGCGCTGGGGATACGCAAAAATGTAAGAAGGAGGAGTTTTTATGAAAGTTAAATTAGGTCTTATTTTTGGAGGTATGTCAACAGAAAATGAGGTTTCTGTGATGTCAGCAAATTCAATTTTAAAAAATTTAGATAAGGATAAATATGAAATTTTTCCAATTTATATATCTAAAGATGGAGTATGGTTTGAATATCTTAATTTAGATAATATAGAGATAGACAAAAACTTGAGTAATACAAAGGAATTAAATAATATAGTAAAATATTTACAAAACTTAGATATTATTTTTCCAGTGTTGCATGGATTATATGGTGAAGATGGAACAATTCAAGGTTTATTTAAGTTGTTAAAAAAGCCATATGTTGGATGTGGAGTGTTAGCATCAAGTGTGGGAATGGATAAAGCTTATACAAAAATAATTTTTGATAGAGCTAATATTAATCAAGCTCAATACATATATTTGAAAAAATATAAAGATAAATATATATATGTTGATAAAAAATTTAATGAAAAGTATATGGATTTAGATGAAATAGCAGATATGGTAGATAGAAAATTAGGTTTTCCTGTTTTTACAAAACCATCTAATTCAGGATCAAGTATAGGAATTAATAAAGCTAAAAATAAGGAAGAGTTAAAAGAGCATATCAAACATGCAAGTGAATTTGATAATAAGATATTAATTGAAGAAGGTATTGAAGGTGCAGAAGTAGAATGTGCAGTTTTAGGAAATGAAGAGGTAATTGCTTCATGCGTTGGAGAGATTAAATCAGCAGAGGAATTTTATAGTTATGATTCAAAATATGAAAATGAAAATTCAAGAACTATAATTCCAGCAGATATAGATAAGGAAGTTTCAGATGAAATTAAAAGGTTGGCAGTAAAAGCTTTTAAAGCAATTGATGGAAAGGGATTGTCTAGAGTTGACTTTTTTGTAGAGAAAAATTCAAATAAGGTTTATATAAATGAGATAAATACTTTACCAGGTTTTACGAAGATAAGTATGTACCCTAAGTTATTTGAGGCAGAGGGGATAAAGTATAATGAGTTGTTAGATAGATTAATAAGTTTAGCAAGTAATTAAAAAATAGAAAAATCCATAAAACTATGGATTTTTTTATTTTTTATGATATAATAAAGCCACCTGATTATTAGGGAGGATGTCAAATGATTTTTAAAGATTATTATAAGATTTTAGGATTAGAAACAAGTAAAGTTTCTATTGATGAGATAAAAATAGCATATAGAAATGCAGCAAAGAAATATCATCCAGATGTAAATATAGGGGATAATTTAGCAGAAGAAAAAATAAAAGATATAAATGAAGCATATAGAACATTGTCAGTACCAAGTTCCAAAAGAAAATATGATAGAATATGGAACTCACATAACTTAGTAAGCAGAAAATTTAATATTAATGGGAAAGATTCTATAGTAAAAATGTTTTTTGGTAATATTAAGCAAAATCTTAATAAAGAAATAAATGAAGATAAACAACCAATAAAAGGAGAAAATATTGAAACAGAAATTAGTGCATCAATATATGAAGCATATAATGGTTCAGATAAAAAGATATCTTTAAGAACAATAGAAGGAAAAATGAAAACATTTACAGTAAAGGTTCCTCAAGGCATAAGAGATGGAGAAAAAATTAGATTAATTGGACAAGGTAAGCCTGGGAGCAATGGCGCAAAAAATGGAGATTTATTAATAAAGATAAATATAAAAGATGATAAGAAATTCAAACTTCAAGGATGTGATATTTATACAGATTTATTGATAACACCTTGGGAAGCAGCATTAGGAACAAGAGTTAATATACAATCAATCGATGAAGAAACAAAAGTATATATCCCTCAAGGAATACAAAGTGGAGAAAAAATTAGAATACCCGGAAAAGGATATAAAGATGGTAAAGGCTCTAGAGGAGATTTGGTGGCAGAAGTAAAAATAGTAGTACCAAAAAAATTAACAGGTGATGAAAAGAAGATGTTTGAAACATTAAATAGTATATCAACTTTTAATCCAAGAGAAGAATAATCACCATTCAGAATATAAAGTGACACTAAATTGTTATAACAACAAGCAATTTACATAATTACCATATTGACAAAGCATGTTTTTTTATGTAAAATATATAGTGAGTGTTATAATAAATATAATTATATAATAAAAAAAAAGACAAATGACAAACTATGGATTAAAAAACATAGAAACGGAGGGGAAAAAATGGAGACATGGGAAGGAAAGAGCTTTAGCATTACAGATCCAAAAGGAGTAAGTACAGTAATCTATCAAATAATAAAGACTCCAAAATCTTTATTAAAAGAATATCCCAAATATGCTTTTGAAAGACTAGATTCAAGAGATGAGATAAGAGGAGACATGATAAGAAAGACTTTTTATGTTGATTTTCCATCTGTAGATCAAGATGAGCTAGTAATATTATCTTTTGGGAATGATAGAGTTGTTGTTAATACTGCTATATTGGAAGGTGATAAAGTATCTATCAGCAAAAAACCAATGCCATTGAAATTTAACAGTATATATTCGGAAGAAGAAACAGAAATAAAAGATTTTAAGTATACACCAAATTTAAAGAGACCTATATGTGTTATAGACCCAGAAACTACAGAAGAAGTAAAACCTGTACTTTATTTTGACGAAAAAACAAATGAAGTAAAAGGAAAATGTAAGTTGAAACCAAATAAACCTTATTTTGCCTTTGAAATCAGAGACAAAAAAGAGGACTAAGGGAGGAAAGTTTAAATGAGTAATACAAATTTAACAGATGGTAGTCAATTGAATTGTTGTTCTTTTAATTCTAGAGGTTATTTAGAAAAGGAAGAAAAACCAGGAGATGCAACTAAAACTGGGGAGAATGGAAAATTGTCTGTAGTTAAAGGGATTTCACCTATGGATATTCAAACAACTAATATAACAATTGATAAAAATGGAAATAGATCTGATGGAACAAAAAATGTTGATGAAAAACTTGATGAAAAAGCAGATAGAATGGAAAAATTTAACAAAGCAATAGAAAAAGAGCAAAAAGCAAATGCAAAATCAAGAAGAAAAAGACCATCTGAAAATGAACATGAAAGCAGATAAACAAAAGAGTAGGTGATGAAAAGTGAACTATAAAATAGAAGGTGCAATAAGAAGAAATAGAACAAATTTTATAATTTTTGGAATACTATGGATATTTATAGCCATAGTATTTGTTACGCCTATAGCTCATAGTACCTTTATGGCAAAAGCAAATGGAAGTTTTGATTTGGAAGTTTTTATAGAAACATTTGGAACTTCTATAACAAAACCATTTCCAACATTAGGAAGTGTTTTAACAGAAGGCGCATTTGGAACATATTTTTCTACGCTAATGGTAGTAACAATAATTTATTCATTATTTTTCTTTATAGGATTTGTGAGATCTGCTCCAAAAAATGAATTTACTGATATAGAACATGGTTCTAGTGATTGGAGTCAAAGAGGAGAACAATATCAAATATTAAGTAAAAATAAAGGAATTATATTAGCAGAAAACAATTATTTACCAGTAGATAAAAGAGGAAATGTCAATGTATTGGTAGTTGGACGGATCTGGATCTGGTAAATCTGCATCATATTCAATTCCAAATGCTTATCAAATGCTTGGATCATATGTATTTACAGACCCTAAAGGAGAATTATATGATAGAACAGCAGGATATTTAAAAGCACATGGATATAAAATAAAAGTATTAAATTTAGTAAGACCTGAATATAGTGATGGATATAATCCATTAATGCATATTGCCTCAGGAATAGATGTCGATGTAATAGCAAATACAATTGTAAAAGGACAAAAGTCAGAAAGTGGAGGAAATGATCCATATTGGGACGACATGGCTGAAATGTTATTAAAAGCATTAATATATTATTTATTAGCAACAAGGCCAGAGGAAGAACAAAATTTAGCAAGTTGTGCGGAATTAGTAAGAGCAGCTAATACAAATGGAGGAAGCAATCTACTTACAGAACTTATGAGTCAATTGCCATATGACCACCCAGCAAGAATGAACTATAAATCAATTGAAATAGCACCAGAAAAAACATATGGTTCTATTCTAAGTTCATTACAATCAAAACTAGGTAAATTTGATTCTAAAGAGATTGCGGAATTAACTTCAACAGATACTATAGATTTTGAACAAATAGGAAATGAAAAAACAGCAGTGTATGTAATATCTTCAGATACACATACAGCATATGACTTTTTATTAACAATATTTTTTGCTCAAATGATACAACAATTATATGATTATGCAGACCAAAATGGTGGACAATTAAAAGAGCAAACATTTTTCATATTAGATGAGTTTGCTAATATAGGAAAAATACCTGACTTTGATAAAAAAATATCTACATCTAGAAGTAGAAAAATATCATTTAGTGTTATATTACAAAATGTAGACCAATTAGAGGCAGTATATGAAAAATCATATGAAACAATAATGGGTAACTGTGATACACATGTATTTTTAGGAAGTAACTCATATAAAACAGTTGAATATTTCTCAAAAGCACTGGGAGAAAAAACAATAGAAAGAGATAGTATTTCTATAAATAGAGATAGACAAAATTGGAAAACAGGGAAAAGTGTATCTGACCAGGTAATGGCAAGAGCTTTGATGACACCAGATGAGCTAAGAAGAATGGATAATGATTTATGTATTATTTATGAAAAAGGAATAAAACCTGTAAAAGCAAATAAATTCTATTATTTCAAACATCCAATGGCTAAAGAAATGCGAAAATATGAAATAAGTCATAATGACATTGGAGAAATTGAAAGAGGAACATGGAGAAAATATAATCCATATAACCCATATGTTCCTGAAAGTGAAAAGGATGACGAAAAAGCAAATAATCTAAAAGTAGAATCTTTGGATGATTTATTTGAAGATGATGTATCTGACAAAAAAGAAGATAAAACAACAGCAGAAAATACAAATAAAGATGCAAAAAAAGATTTAGATTTGAATAATGGTTCTTATAAAAATGAAAGTAGTAAAACTATAGATTCTCCAATATTACCGCAAGTACCAATGGAGGAAGAGGATGATGAATATGATTTACAAAAAGAGCTGGAGGCTAAGTTTGATGAGTTATTTGGACCAGTAGAAGAGGATTAAGTAATAGAGAAGTGACCATTTAGGGGCGCTTCTTTTTTAATTGAATAGGAAAAATCAAGTTTTTTCTATTCAATTAAAAAACAATATTTTACAGCATATAAAATGATATAAAAGATGTTGATATATTAATATTGAATAAATTTTGAATGTGAATTGTAACAGTTTGTTACAATACGAATAAAAGTTCTTAGAAAATACTTGAAAAAAAGTGATAATTGGTATAGAATCATAAACATAATAATAAAAAAGAAAGGAAGAAAAATGAAATTTATACATATAGCAGATATTCACTTTGACAGTCCATTTGTAAACCTAACAGACAGAGAGAGTTTAGGAGATTTAAAAAGACTAGAGCAAAGAAAAGTTTTTAAAAAAGTAATTGATTATATAAAAGAAAATAATATAGAAATGTTATTTATTTCTGGGGATGTATATGAACAAAAATATATTAGAAAATCTACAATTGAATATATTAACAATTTATTTAAAGAAATACCAAACACAAAAATTTTTATAAGTCCAGGAAATCATGATCCATATATAAAAAATTCATATTATAATAGATTTAAGTGGAATGAAAATGTCCATATATTTAATTCTAAAATAGAAAGAATAGAAATAAATGATATAGATGTATATGGATATGGATTTGATGATTTCTATTGCACAGATTGTGGTATAGAGGACTTAGAAATAGAGGATAAAAATAAAACAAATATATTAGTTATTCATAGTACAATTGATGGAGCCAATATTAAGGAAAAACAATATAATTCTATATCAAGAAAATTATTAGAAGAAAAAGGATTTGACTATGTAGCTACAGGTCATATACATAAAATAGATTATAATTCTTATGAAAATCAAAAAATAGTATATCCAGGTTCACTAATTTCATTAGGATTTGATGAAATAGGAAAACATGGAATGATAGTAGGCGAAATAGAAAAAGAAAAATTAGAATTAGAATTTATACCTTTAAGTGAAGATGATTTTGTAGAAAAAAATGTGGATATAACTGATATAATTTCTAAAGATGAATTGGTTGAAAAAATAAATGAATTAAAAATAGCTAATAATGAATTAGTAAAAATTATATTAGTAGGAAAAAGAAATTTCGAAATAGATAAATATGAGATATACAAATTGGTACTAAATGAAAGAATAATAAAAATAAAAGACCATACAAAAATAAAATATGACTTAAAAAAAATAGCTAATAATAATACTTTAAAAGGACTATTCGCAAAAGAAATTTTAAAAGAAAAAGAAAAGGCAAGTGAAGAAAATATAGATATAATAGAAAAAGCAGTAGAAATAGCTTTTGAAGCATTAGAATAGAGGTGAAAAATTGAAAATAAATAAATTAAAAATTAATTCTTATGGAAAAATTAAAGACAAAGAAATAGATTTAGATGAAAAAGTAAATGTGATTTATGGAAAAAATGAATCTGGAAAATCAACATTGTTAAAATTCATAATTAATAGTTTTTATGGAATTTCAAAAAATAAAAATGGAAAAGAATATTCAGATTTTGAAAAATACAAACCATGGGATACAGAAGATTTTTCTGGAAAAGTTGAATATGAATTAGATGATGGAGAAAAATTTGAAGTATTTAGAAATTTTAGAAAGAAAAATCCACAAATATTTAATGAAAATAAAGAAGATATATCAAAGCAATTTAATATAGATAAATCAAAAGGAAATGAATTCTTTTATGAACAAACAAAAATGGATGAAAAATTATTTTTATCAACAATTGTAGTAAATCAAGAAGAAACTAGATTACAAAAAAATGACCAAAATATTTTAATACAAAAAATTGCTAATCTAGTTGGAACAGGTGATGATAATGTTTCATATAAAAGGGCAGTTGATAGAATAAACAGAAGGCAATTAGAGGAAATTGGAACAGAAAGATCTAGGGAAAAACCGTTAAACATCTTAATGCGTGAAAATGAAAATTTAGAAGAAGAAAAAAATGAGTTAGAAAAATACAGAAATTCAAAATATGAAATCGAAGAAAATAAAAATAATTTATTGGAAAAAAATTCAAATTTAGAAATTGAATTAGAATATTTAAATGAAATAAAATTAATACAGGAAAATAAAAAAATAGAAAATGAAAAAATAAAAATAAAAGAAAATATAAAAAATGAAAATAATGAAAAAATAGAAATTAATAAAAAAGAAATTTTTAAGATAGAAAATGAAAATAAAAAAATAATAGAAAAAAATAATAAAAAAATAAATAAATTAAAAGAAAATAAAAATAAAATAAAAAATAAATTAGCAATAATATTTTTTGTATTAATTTTAATTAATATTTTATTAATTATTTTTATTAAAAATAATAATTTTAAATATATTTTTCTTCTTACTCTCCCAATGGATTTAATTTTTTCAATAATTTATTTAAAAAATAAAAAAAATAAAATAAAAATATTAGAAGAGGAAAATAAAAAAGAAGAAAAAAATATAAACGATGAAAAAAATAATTATTTAAATGAAAATAAAATAATAGAAAAAAATAATGAAGATTTAGAAAAAGAAATAAATAAATTAAAAAATAATTTGGAATTAGATATTAATTTAAAAATAGAAAAAATAAAAAATAAATATTTAAACAAAATAGAAAATAATAAAATAAATAATTTGGATGATATAAATAAAAAAATAGAAATAATACAAAAAGAATTAAATGAGATAAAAATAAAGATACATGAATTAGATTTTGACAAAGAAAATGTTGAACCAAAACTGGATAATCTAATTCAAATAGAAGAAAAGATAGTTAACAATAATGAAAAAATAGTAAACTTAAGAAACTTAGAAAAAAGTATGAATTTAGCAAAAGAAATTTTAAGAAGAGCTTATGAAAAAATGAAAAATACAGTTACCCCTAAGTTTACAGAGAATCTTTCAAAAAACATAATGGAAATAACAGATGGAAAATATAATAATGTAATGGTAAAGGATGACAATGGAATTATTGTAGAATTAGAAGATGGAAATTATGTTGAAGCAAATAGACTAAGTATAGGAACAATAGATCAATTATATTTATCTCTAAGACTTTCTATGGTAGAAGATTTATCAAAAGAAAAAATGCCTATTATTTTAGATGAAGCTTTTGCTTATTATGATACACAAAGATTAGAAAATATTTTAAATTATATGATTAATAAATATAATGATAGACAAATCATAATATTAACATGTACAGAAAGGGAAAAAGAAATATTAGAGAAATTAAATATACAACATAATCTTATTAATTTATAAAATAAAGGGGAAATAAACATGAATTTAAATATAAAAATCAGAGGAAATGATAAAAAAGATATATTAAAAATTTCAATGATAATTATATGTATAAATATTTTAATCAGTATAATAACAATTATATTTGCTAATAAAGAAATATTAAAAACAGTAATTTTATACTTAATTTCTATTGTATACATAGGCACAGTAATATATATAATAAAAAAAGAAAATGAAAATGTTACAACTTTCAAAAAAGAAAACTTTGAAAATAAATATGATCCTATTTTAACTAGATTTTTAATACAAAATGAATTTGTATTAGATAAAGAATTATTAAATGCTGAAATATATTATCTTATAGAAAAAGGATATGTAATTATAGATAAAGAAAAAAATACATTAAAATTAAAAGATAGAAATCAGTTTAAGCAAATAGATGCATTAGAAAGGATAAATAGTGAGAAAATAAAAGAATATTCAACAGAAGAAATACCTTCTTATGAAAGTATGTTTATAGGAAAGATATTATTTGCTTTTCATGATGAAATAGATTTAAATGAATTTCAAAGAAACGTAAAAGAAAATTATTATTATAAAAGAGGAGAAATTTGTAAGCTTGCTATGGAAAAAATGATATTATATGAAATTGAAAAGAACAAAATGTTAGGTCAAACAAGTAATATTAATTTTATTTCAATAGCTAGTATATTAAATATTATAACATCATTAATAGTATTTGTCCTAATAGGAAAATTTAATATAGTAATATTATTGGCAACAATCATAAATATTGCTTTAAATGTTATTATTGTTAAAAATGAAAATATTTTATCATATAAATATTCAGATGAAGTTATAAAATATTTGGACGATTTATTTGAATATGTTGATATATTAAAAAGAAAATATTCTGATTCAAATGCAGAAAAATTAAAAGTAGGAAATTCAGATGGGATTGATAAAGAGATAAAAGATGATGCAAAAGAAAATGTAGAAGAAGCAAATATGGTCAATAAAAGTGATGTACAGTTAGCATTATTGTTTGGAATAAAATTACTAGACGATGTTATTAATGGTTAGATATTCAGAAGTATTATAATATATATCACAATATTTAGTAATAGCTGTGAATAGTAACAAAAATAAAGAACGAACTGATGCTAGATACTTGTAAAAGCCTAGAAAATATAGTATAATAACAAAAGTGTTTTATATAAAGGAGAAATAGTTATGTTTGAAAAATTAGAAAACGTAGAAAAAAGATATGATGAATTAACTAAAATGATTAGCGACCCAGAAGTTATATCTAATCATACAGAATGGCAAAAACTAATGAAAGAACATGCAAGTATAGAAGAAATTGTATTAAAATTTAGAGAATATAAAAAAGTAAAGCAGTCAATGGAAGAAGCAGAAGAATTAATGAAAGATCCAGAGATGAAAGAACTTGCAGAAGAAGAATATTATGCTTCAAAAGAAAAGTTACCAGAAATAGAAGAAGAATTAAAATTTTTGTTAATCCCTAAAGATCCTGATGATGACAAAAATATAATTTGTGAAATTAGAGCCGGAGCTGGAGGAGAAGAAGCAGCATTATTTGCAGGAACTTTATTTAGAATGTATACTATGTATGCAGAAAAGAAACATTGGAAATTAGAAGTACTTAACGAAAATGAAACAGGTTTAGGTGGATATAAAGAGATTTCATTCATGATAACTGGAAAGGGAGTATATAGTAGATTAAAATTTGAAAGTGGAGTCCATAGAGTTCAAAGAGTTCCAGATACAGAAAGTAGTGGAAGGATTCATACATCAACAGCAACAGTTGCAGTTTTACCTGTTGTAGAAGATGTAGAAATAGAAATCAATCCAGCAGATATAAAAATGGAAGTGTTTAGAGCATCCGGAGCAGGAGGACAACATATTAATAAAACTTCATCAGCAGTAAGATTAATACATGAACCAACAGGAATAGTTGTGGAATGTCAAACAGAACGTTCTCAATTTCAGAATAAAGATAATGCTATGAAAATGTTAAGAACAAAGTTATATGAAATTGAAAAACAAAAACAAGATAGTGAGATATCAAATGCAAGAAAGTCACAAGTAGGTTCAGGAGATAGAAGTGAAAAAATTAGAACATATAATTATCCTCAAGGAAGAATAACAGACCATAGAATAGGAATGAGTATATATCAAATGGAAAATTTCTTGAATGGTGATTTAGATGAAATGATAGATAATCTAATTGCCGCAGATAGAGCTGAAAAACTAAAAGGTGAAGACGAATAATATAACGGCTCAAGTGAACAGATAATATTAAGGAAAGTAATAAAATAAAACTCTTTAAAATAAACTAAAATAAAGTATATTTTAAGGAGTTTTTTTATGCAAGAAATTATAAAAACAACTATAATAGGTTTATTTTTTGGGACATTTGGAACTACGATTGGTGGAATTATAGGAGTAGTTACAAAAAAGCACTCTAAAAAATTTTTAAGCTTTGTATTAGCATTTGCATCAGGACTTATGATGGCAATTATATGTTTTGACTTAGTGCCAGAAGCATTAGAAATAAGTAATATTATAAATGCTATTATTGGGATATTATTAGGGATTGTCATGATGATTTTTTGTGATAAATTAGTTGAAAAAAAATTTGATATTAAAGAAAGTAGTTTAAATAAGAATAATAGTTTGTTAAAAACGGGGATAATAGTTTCAATTGGGTTAGCAATTCATAATTTTCCAGAAGGATTAGCAATTGGTTCAGGCTTTGAAGCTTCATTAAAACTGGGTTTAAGTTTAGCTATAGCTATTTGCCTACATGACATACCAGAAGGTAGATTCCAAAGTAGACAGTGGTTAAATTATTTATAAAAGGAAGAAGATGCTTGAGAAATGATTTGAATTTGAAAAAATATATAAGAAAAAATCCCAGAGAACTTTGAAAAAAGCTACTTTGCTTGAAAACTATAATTAAATGTAGTCTAATTTGTATAGACTAAATGAACCTCTAATAGGAGGAAAGTATATGAGAATTGATGAACATAATGAACCAAGATTTGCAGAAACAATTACAGGAACAATTACTAAAGAGTATGATGAAGCTTTAACAGAACTACTTAAATGCTACCCTGATTACGAAGTAGAAAAAATTCAAATAATTAAGGAAGAAACAAAAACTATTATGAAAGATTTGGGATATGACGGTGAAGATGTTCCTGTTGAAGTCCCTTATGTTTGGGCAACTGTAATATTAACTAAAAAGAAGGATAAATAATTTTAAAATAATTTAGGTTCATTTGAGTCAGAAAAAGTTGTTTTCAATATGTGTTTATTTCATTTGAAAACAACTTTTTACTAGTCACACACTTATTCTATATTAGAGAGTATATAAGATATTGACAAAATAATTTAATTAAGATAATATTTGAATAACCATAAGAGTAACTGTATATTGAAGAGACTGTATTCAAATTTTGAAAGGAGAATTGCCATGAGAATTAATATGCCTTGCAGAACAGAAAGAACAACCAAAAAGACACCAACTTTTTCTAATGAAGAAATAAAAAAACAATTGGAACAATCAACAAAAAAATTAGATGCAAGGATAAGAAAAATAGAAATTAAAGAAAGAAGTAGAAAACCAGATTTTAAAAAGAGATAATAAAAATTTAATGGCAAAAAATAAAAGTGTAAAAAATGGATGTATTCATTTTTTACACTTTTATTTTTTTAAAATACAAAATTGTTAGCAAAAAGATTATAGAAATATATGAGTTAAAACTGTCTAAATTTTAAAGAGTAAAAAGACAGTTTGATTTTTGGCTAAAGTAAGTAATATCAACGAATAAATAAATTTTGGCAGAAACTTTAAACTCAACTGGGTAGGAGTGTGAGAGTGAAAACTATCACATTCCTACCCAATAACTGTTATATGAAAAAATAATTGAACTGGATTTTATAGTAATAAAAAATAAGTTTTTGAAAGATATGTAAATACAAATACATATCTCTTTTGTATTTATAGAAATTAGGGTAGAATTTTTGAGAGAAAAGTAAAGTATATATTATAGAGGATTCTGTATGTTTATATTTAGAATAATCAAATTTTTAACACATATAAATTAAATAAATATTAATTGTATAGGGAGAAAGTATGAACGAATCATTTAAAATAAATATATATTTTGATGAAAAAGGTGAGGAGTTAGAAAATTTAATAGAACATTTGATAATTAACATATTGGAGAAAAAACAATGTACAAGGTAGCAATTTATATAAGATTATCAAAAGAAGATGTAGACAAAGGCTATGATGAAAGTGAAAGTATAAAAAACCAACGAACATTATTAACACAATATGTAGAAAAAATGGGAAGTGATTATAAACTTATAGACATATATATTGACCAAGGTTTTACTGGAACAAATTTTAACAGACCAGATTTTCAAAGAATGATAAAGGACATTGAATTAGGAAAAATAAATATGGTCATAACAAAGGACCTATCTCGTCTAGGTCGTGATTACATAGAAACAGGAGAATACATTGAAAAATGGTTTCCAGAGAAAAATGTTAGATATGTTTCTGTAACTGATGATATAGATACTTTTGCAAACAACAATGGCAATAATGATATAGCACCTTTTAAATCCATATTAAATGATATGTATTCAAAAGATTTATCAAAAAAAATCAGGACAGCCTTACATACAATGCAAAAAGAGGGAAAATGGGTAGGTGGTAGAACAGCTCTAGGATATATGAAAGACCCAAATAACAGAAATAAATTAATTATTTGTGAGCCAGAAGCAAAAATCGTAAAGACAATTTTTAATATGGCAATTTTGCGGAAATCAAATTAGCAGGATAAGAGATTACTTAAATAATAATCATATCCCTACGGCAAGTCAGATTAGATACAACAAAGCAACATTTTGGGAAAATAAAACAATAAAAAATATTATAAAAAATGAAATATATTGTGGTACTACAGTACAAAATAAAAGGAGTAGGATAAGCTATAAAAATAGAAAATTAAGACCAAACCCAAAAGAGCAATGGAATATTGTAGAAAATACCCATGAACCAATTATAGATAAAAAAACTTTTGATATGGTACAAAAAATGCTAATTACCCAAAGTTATAATCGAAATGAAAAAAAGCATAATTTTTTGCTAGATGGTTTGCTAGTATGTTATGAATGTAAGCACAAAATAGGCGTCAGAGCAAGAAAAAACGGAAGATTAGATATGATATGTAACAATTATCGTAGAAACTCAAAATTAGGACTTTGTACATCACATGGATTTAATTATGAACTATTAGAAAAAATGGTAATAGAGTACATAAAAAGTTTATTTTTACAAATTGATAGCAAGAAAATAGAGTTGAATATAGAAAATAGCATATCAAAATATGATTATAGAAAAATGCTTCAAAAGTTAGAAACAGAAATAAAACTAATAAATGACAATATTGATAAAATGTATGTTGATAAATTAAATGGGAAAATTAGTGAAGAGATGTATGAAAGATTATTTAATAAATTAAAAGGTGATATAAAACAAAAAGAAGAGGAATATATTGGTTTAAAAAATGAACAAGAAAATAATTCATATGATGATATAGAAAAAATAAAAAAATTGGTACATGATTTTTTAAAATTAGAAAAACCAACACCAGAATTTATGAGAATGCTTATTAACAAAATAGAAATACACCAGGATAAACAGGTGGATTTATATTTTAATTTCAGAAAGTTGAATAATTTA
>CALYAB010000021.1 GCA_944393395.1 uncultured Clostridia bacterium | reverse complement strand
TATGTAAATACGTCAAATGTATAAAATACAAAATTATGGAAATAATTAAGATAAATACATATATAGATAGGAGGAAAAAATGGAAGATATAAATTCAAAAAACATGGTTATTTTAAAAGATTTGCCATCAAATATTGTTAAAGAGGCATATGTAGTATTTAAATCTACTAAGATGGCGAGAAAACTTCAAAAGATAGAAAGAAATTCAAAAGAGAATATCAATAAAACAAAAGATGAAGAATATGCAATTAAAGAAGCTGAAATGCTAGTATTAGATTACGTAGAAAAAGTTGACAAATCAGAAAAAGAAGTTATATCAAATTCAAGAATAAATAAAAAATTAAAAAAATATGCTTATATAGCAAGTATAGTAATATTATTACAATTCATATTACTAATAATTAAATAGGAATAAAACGCCTTTTCCAAACATATAGATTAACAAGAAACTAAGGAAGAGGTGTTTTTTTATGGAAAGAACAATGACAGTAGAAGAAAGGATTAGACGAGCAGAAGAGATATATGAAAGAAGACAAAAAAATAATGGATTAATAACAGAAACAGAAAGTAAAAAAAGTGAAAAAAAAGATATAAAATTACTAAAAAAAATTATAATACAACTTATAGTTTGTATAAGTATATATTTAATAATATATACTATACAACAGAATAAATATAATTTTTCGGAAGACTTTATAAATAAAGTAAATGAAATAATTTCTTATGATATTGATTTAAAAAAAGTATATGAAGATACCAAAAATTATATAATGGGAATATTACAAAAAGAAGAACAAAAAAATGAAAATAAAGAAAATGAAACTGAAATTGAAAATCAAAATGAAAATGGAATTGGAGGGGCAGAAGAAAATAGTGAAGAACAAACGAATGAAGCTGAAGTTATGAATTTGTCTCAAGAAGAACAAGATGTAATTAATATAAAAAATACAGCTAGTTTCATAAAACCAATAGAGGGGACTATAAGTTCTAGCTATGGATTTAGAGAAACTGCAACAGGATCTGTTCCTAAAAATCATACAGGAACAGATATTGCTGCGCAGACAGGAACAAAAATCAAATCGGCAACAGATGGTGAAGTGGTGTTAGTGTCTGAACAAGGAGATTATGGAAAACATATAAAAATACAAATAGGAGAAGTAAGCATCATTTATGCACATTGCAATGCTATGTATGTAAATCAAGGAGATAAAGTAACACAGGGGCAAGAAATAGCAGAAGTAGGTTCTACAGGAAATTCAACTGGTCCTCATTTACATTTTGAAATAAGAATAGAAGAAAGGACAGTAGATCCACAGAAGATTTTAGAACTATAAAAGGAGAAATGATGAGATTTAGAATCGATTTAAAAATATTTATATTAATTATTATATTTATTTTGACAAAACAAATAAAAATATATGCAATGATAATGTTATTTGCTATTATTCATGAATTTGGACATTTAATTGCAGGAATATTATTAGGAATGAAACCAGAAAAATTTAATATAAAACTATTTGGAGTATCAATAGATTTTAGTATAAGGAAAAATGATTATAATAATAAGATAAAAAAAGCAAATTATTTAGAAATTAAAAAAATTTTTATAGCATTAGCTGGGCCATTAACCAATATTTTAATAACAATATTTTTAATAGTTTTTAATAGTTTTAATATAAATAACAATGATAGATTATTAATGATTTTTTCAAATATTGTATTAATAATATTTAACATATTACCAATTTATCCCTTAGATGGAGGAAGAATTTTAAAAGGATTGATATATATTTTTAGGGGGAAATATATTGCTGAAAAGTACATACATAATATATCATATATAATATTAATAATATTAACAATGATTAGTAGTGTAGCAGTTTTATATTTGAAAAATGTAGCGATATTTTTTGCTATAATATTTTTATGGCTTTTACAAATTAAAGAGAATATGATATATAGAAATAGAAGAAAAATTTATAAGATTATAAGTCAAGACTTACAAAGTCATCATTGATTTATCAACATTATGTAGTGCGTCGGTTTCCCCGATCCCCGCTTAGAATATAATATATATCACAAAGCTCTAAATGGTTTGAGACTGTGAATTGTAATTAGTAGTTAACTGAATTAAAGAAAAATTAAAAAATTCTATTGAAAATAAAGTCAATTAATAGTAAACTATACTAAAGAAAAGTGGAGGTAAGTGCTAATGATAAAACAAGAAAAGGGAATTACACTTATTGCACTATCAATAGCAGTAATAATAATATTAACAATTACTGGAATGATAGTGTATTCAGCAAAAGATAGTATATATATTAGAAATTTAACAAATATGCAAAATGATATAGCTAACTTGAGGGATAAAGTTTCTTCATATTATTCTCAATATGGAAAATTACCAGCAGAGACAGAATATACAAATACTAGTAATTTAAGTGGAGTTATAGGAGCAAATGATACAGGAAAGTTTTTAATTATAGAATTAAAACTTTTAGATGGATTAACTTTAAATTATGGACAAGATTATGAAAAGTATAAGTCTGGAAATTATACTAATATAACAGATTTAACAGATATATATATAATCAATGAAAATAGTAATAATATATTTTATGTAGAAGGAATAAAAGTTAAGCAAAATGATGAAATAAAAATGTATTATACTGATTATACAGAAGCTGATAATACAAAAGTAAATGTAAAAACATTAGATCAATGGCATACAGAAGAGGGAGAAGATGGAGTTACAGTAATAACAAACGGAGAGACAAAATTGAAAATAGGAGATTATGTGAATTATGATCCAACTACAGATAAAACAGGTAATAAAATAACAGAAACGAAAGAAGATGGAACAGTACAAGACAGAACATATACATCACCAGCAGGTACTACTACAAAGGGAGATGGAGAAAGAGAAAAAGGTAATGGAATGGGTGGACAAGAATTTAGTATATCAGCAAATACTAATGGATGGAGAGTGCTAGGTTTAGACGAAAATACAAATCAAATATTATTAATTTCAGCAGATACAGTAAAGACTACTAGTAATGGATATTTTTATTTGAAAGGACAAACAGGATACCAATATGGTCCAGATGAATTAAATGATATATGTAAAATGTATGGAAAAGGAAAAGGTGCAACTGGTGCAAGAAGTATAAATATAGATGATATAAATAAAATAACAAAATATGATCCAACAAAAACAGGAAATGGAACTGTATATGGTGCAGGCAAAATATCTGAATATGGTAATGAAGTAACTTATACTAAAAATGAAGGAAACATAAGTTATGTAGGAACAAAAAATGGAAATGGAGCAAATGAAGATTCGAAAACATCAGGTTTATTTAGATATTATGATCAAGATTACAGTATTTGGAAATCGTTGGCAACAACAGAGAAAAAGATATATACAAGCACAAAATATAGTTATTACCCAGAGACATTAACAACAAGCAAAGATGGTCAACCAGTAGGAATAAAGACTAATAGTAAAGAATATGAGATGTTATTTTCAAGAACATCAGACGGACAAGACTATTGGTTAGCATCACAATATACTATTACAGGTGCAGGTTACGTGTATTTTGGAATATCTAAAGTAAGTAATGGACAGGTAAATACTGACAGTAATAATGGATTGTATATTAGTTATGAATATACTAATATGGGATATGCAGGTGTTCGTCCAGTAGTTTCATTAGAGGCTGGAGTTAGTATATTAGGAGGAGATGGAATAGATCGGAAGTTCTGTAAGTACAGCTTGGAAAATACAATAGAATTAAATCTAAAAAATTTCAAATGATAAGATTATTGTTTGAAATTTTTTTATTGAATAGGAGAAATCAAATTTTCTCTATTCAACAAAAAACAACTTAGATAGGAAAAATCAATTTTATATTACTTACGCAACTTATAGTTTAATAGGATTTTATATAGTAAAAAAATGCAAAGATACAAAAATGTAACAAAATTGTAATATTTTAGCAATATTTTTGTAATTTTAGTATTAAATATCATTGACATTTAATGGATTTCGTTATATTATATAAGCATCAAAAATATGTGTTTTTAAACCCTAAGGAGGAAAATTATGGGAGAAGTAATTGTTATAACATCAGGCAAAGGTGGAGTAGGAAAGACAACTACAACAGCAAATTTAGGTTCCAGTCTAGCATTAGAAGGTAAAAAAGTAGTTTTAATAGATACAGATATAGGACTACGTAATTTAGACGTTGTTATGGGATTAGAAAATAGAATAGTATATGATATAGTTGATGTTGTAGAAGAAAAATGTAGATTAAGACAAGCTTTAATAAAAGATAAAAGATTTAAAGAATTATACCTATTACCAGCTGCCCAAACTAGAGATAAAAGCGCAGTAAATGAAGAGCAAATGAGAAAGTTAGTAAATACATTAAAAGAAGAATTTGATTACATATTAATAGATTGTCCTGCTGGAATTGAGCAAGGATTTAAAAATGCAATTGCTGGAGCTGATAGAGCAATTGTAGTAACAACAGCAGAAATATCAGCAATAAGAGATGCTGATAGGATAATAGGTTTATTAGAATCATCTGAAATAAAAAATCCAGAATTAGTAATTAATAGAATAAGACCTAATATGGTAAGAAAAGGCGAAATGATGGATGTTGATGATATAGTAGATTTATTATCAATAGACTTAATTGGTGTGGTACCAGATGATGAATACATAATAACACAAACAAATAAAGGAGAACCTGTAATACAAAATAGAAGAGCGCCATCAGGAAAAGCATATATAGAAATAGCAAAAAGAGTGTTAGGTGAAAAGATAGAAGTAACTATACCAGGAAGGGAAAAAGGATTTTTTGCAAGACTAAAAAGATTATTTAGAAGATCATAATACAAAAGTTGGAGGGAAATTTAATAATGTTTGAAAGCATAATGAAATTCTTTAATAAAATAAGGAAAAAAGAGGAGAAATCAATACCAAATTCAAAAGAAGCTGCTAAGGAAAGATTACATTTAGTTCTTATGCAAGATAGAGCTAATGTTTCAGCAGACTTTTTAGAATTAATGAAACAAGAAATAATAGATGTAATAAAAAAATATATAGATATAGATGAAGGGGCAATTGATGTAAGACTAACAAACAAAGAAAATGACGATGGCACAAATGGAGCTCCAGCTTTATATGCTAATATACCAATTTTAAACATAAAAAATGATGCAAGAAAAATAGACAAAAAAGAAAATGACGATAAGGTTGCAGGTGAAGAAAAAGAATCAAAAAAGGATAATGTAAATAAAGAAGAAAATAAAAATAATAAAACAAAAGAAAAACAAGAAGAAAAAGTTAAAGAAAATAATGATAAAAAATTAAAAGAAGATAAAATTGAAAAATCAGAAGAAAACAAAGGAGAACAAAAGCAGAATTCAGACAAAGAAAAAAATAAACAGAATAAAGAAAGTTCAGAAAAAATTGCAGAAAAAGAAACTAATGAGAAAATAAATCAAAATAAAAAATAGGAAAAAGAGTGATTTAATGAGAAAAAGAGAATTAAAAAATATGGAGTGGGGAATTTTGATTACTGCAATTATTCTATGCATAATAGGAATAGTTGCATTATTTTCTGCTACTCAGGAAAATGAATATGATGAATTTACAAAACAAATAATATGGTTTGTAGTAAGTTTAATAGCTATGGTAGTAGTAATGTTTATAGATTATAATTTGCTAGTGAAAATATCGCCAATATTATATGGTTTATTTATAATATTATTAATAGCTGTACTATTTACAACCCCAATTAATGGAGCTACAAGTTGGTTTAATATAGGTGCATTTTCTTTTCAACCAGGTGAATTTGCAAAAATTTTTGTGATACTATTTTTGACATATACAATATTAAAAGTACAACATAAAGGCCAAGAAGAAATAAATAGAATAACAAGATTATTAATAATTTTGTCAACAGTTGGATTGCCAATTATATTATTAATAATGCAACCTGATTATGGAACAGCTTTAGCATATATAATAGCAACAGCATTGATTTTATTTTCAGCAGGAATAGATAAGAAATATATAATAGCTACTATATTATTGATAGCAATTTCTGTACCAGTATTGTATAATTTTGTCTTACCAGAACATGCAAAAGCAAGAATTGATGTATTTTTAAATCCAGAATCAGATCCTAGAGGTGCTGGATATAATATAATTCAATCCAAAATAGCGATTGGTTCAGGTGGATTAACAGGAATGGGACTATTAAAAGGAAACCAAACACAATTAGGATTTTTATATCCTAAATCTACAGATTTTATATATTCTGTAATCGGAGAAGAAATGGGATTTATTGTAGCAGGTGGAATTATTTTGTTATATGTGTATTTAATAACAAAATGCATATATATAGCTAAAACATCCAAAGATAAGGCTGGATCATTAATTGCTATAGGTATAACAGGTATATTTTTATTCCATGTATTAGAAAATATAGGTATGGTTATGGGATTATTACCAATAACAGGAGTACCATTACCTTTTATAAGTTATGGAGGAAGTTCTTTGATTACGAATTTTATGTGTATAGGTCTTTTATTAAATATAAGCGGAAAAAGAAGAAAAACAATATTTGTACAATAGTTTCTAATATTGGGCGTTAATAGCAACAATTAGAGGAGAAAAAATGAATTATATAAAAAAGTTAAAAATAGGAAATGTAGAATTAGAAAATAACTTGATATTAGCTCCAATGGCAGGAGTAACCAACAGACCATTTAGAATTATATGTAAAGAATATGGAGCAGGAATGGTATGTACAGAAATGGCTAGTTCTAGAGCAATGTTTCACAATGATTTAAAAACAAAAAGGTTATTAAATACAGATGGGGAAAAAAGACCAATAAGTATGCAAATATTTGGCAGTGATGAAGAAACAATGGCTTATGCGGCAAAACATGTAAGTGAAATAGCAGATATTATAGACATAAATATGGGATGTCCAGCTCCTAAAGTAGTAAAAAATGGTGATGGTAGTAAATTATTATTGGATTTAGAAAAAGCAGAAACTATTTTGAAAAGTGTTGTACAAAATTCAAAAGTTCCAGTTACGCTAAAAATAAGAAAAGGATGGAATAGTGAAAATATTGTAGCAGTAGAAATAGCACAAATAGCAGAAAAGATGGGAATATCTGCAATAACTATACATGGAAGAACAAGAAGCGAATTTTATACAGGAAAAGCAGATTTAGATATTATAAAAAAGGTAAAAGAAAGTGTTAAAATTCCAGTGATAGGAAATGGTGATATTGTAGATGGAGAAACAGCAAAAAGGATGTTTGAGTATACTGGTGTTGATGGCATAATGATTGGAAGGGGAAGCTTTGGAAGACCATGGATTTTTAAGGAAATAATAACTTATTTGAGTACAGACAATAAAATTGAAGAGGTTACTAATGAAGAACGATTGAGAGTGATAAAAAGACATATAAATTTAGCTGTTGAAGAAAAAGGTGAAATAGCAGTAAAAGAATTTAGAAAACATATGGCATGGTACACAAAGAGTCTTAAAAATTCAAGTGAGTTTAGAAATTCAATAAATAAGATAGAATCAAAACAAGAATTAATAAATAAAGTGGAAGAATATTTCAAGAGTATTTAGAATAAAATTTATCAGTAAACTATTTGTATAATAATATACAAATAGTTTATTTTTTCCTATTTAACAAAAGGAGTGTTTAAGTTGAATAAAACAAAATTAATAAGAAATATAATAATATTTATTGGGATTGTATTAATTTTATTTATGCTTTTTTATATAAAAAAGAGTAAAAATATAAGAATTGGAAATAATAGTAGTAGTCAAGAAATAATTAATAATATTTTAAATATTAGTTCATATGAAACACTAATAGAAATGGAAGTAAAAAGTAATAAAAATTCTAATAAATATATAATTAAGCAAAAGTACATAAGTCCTGATATAATTGAACAAGAAGTGATACAACCAGAAAATATACAGGGAATAAAGATTTTAAAAAATGGAGAAGAAACAAAAATAGAAAATTCAAAAATTAATATATCAAAGATATATAATGGATATGATGCTATGACAGAAAATTATATGGACCTAATTACTTTTATAGAAGAATTCAAGAAAGAACAATCTCAAAAGTATGAAGAGAAAAATAATGAAATAATAATTGAAGTTGAAGATAATGATAATAAATATATAAAATATAAAAATCTCTATATAGATAAAAATACTGGTAACCCTACTAAAATGGAAATAAAAGATGATAACAAAAATATAGTAGTTTACATATTATATAAAGAAGTAAAGCTAAATATAAAATAGTTTTACAATAACTAATATTTAAAATAAAACACATACTTGATAATATAACAATAGTGGGAGTGAAGAAAATGGTAATAAAAAGAGGAGATATGTTTTATGCTGATTTAAGCCCAGTAGTAGGTTCTGAACAAGGAGGAATAAGACCAGTATTAATTATCCAAAATGATTTAGGAAATAAATATAGTCCAACAGTAATAGCAGCAGCGATAACTTCACAAACAGGAAAAAATAAGTTGCCTACACATATAGAAATAGATTCAGAGAGCTGTGGATTAAAAAATAATTCAGTAGTTTTAGCAGAGCAAATAAGAACAATAGATAAAAGTAGATTAAAAGAAAAGATAGGGCATATAAATGACGAAAAAATAATAGATAAAGTAAATAATGCTTTAGGAGTAAGCTTTGGGCTAGAAGAGTAGTAAAGAAAACAAAAAGAGGAGTTTGAAGAAAGTTCCTCTTTTTGTTATACTTTTAATTTTTTAATTTCTTTTATTTCACTATATAGATTATCAATTATTGCTTTTCTAGTATTATATGCTTCAATATATTCTTGATGAATTTGACTAATTTTATCTATACTTTCATCAGGTTTTAATAATAGTTTAATTCCTTCTAAATAGTAATTTTTATTTTTTTCAGTTTTTGCTTTCTCCATTTTATTTTTATATTTTTCTATTTTCTTAAAACGATCAAATTCCTTTAATAAATTATCAACATAACTTTGAGTGCAAGTAATCTCATAACCAATATCATCAATAACAACTTTAAATAAAGTTCTAACAATAACAGGATTACTTTTTCCAAGTTTTGCTTCTTCAGCAAGAGCATTTAAAGTTCCAGAATAATCTGGAGTAGGTTTTGTTTCATCTATAAGAATTTTTAAAGTATCAGATATACCTACGTGTGATTTATATTGTCTTTTACTTACAATAGCATCATACTCATCAGCGACTCTGATAATTTGACCTTCATAAGGAATATCTTTTTTTGTTAAACCTTGAGGATAGCCAGTTCCGTTTAAAGCTTCGTGATGATATAAAGGTCCAGCAGCATATGGCCTTAATTTAAGGTCATTCATACACATCTTATAACCTAAAGTCGTATGAGTTTTCATAACTTCAAATTCTTCATCAGTTAATTTAGATGGCTTTTGTAAAATTGCTGGAGGTATAAAAAGTTTTCCAATATCATGTAAATAAGCGCATATAGTACAATATTCAGTGAATCCTTTGTCACAATGTAAATATTCACAAAGTCTACATGTTAATGCGGCGACATTTTCTGAATGTTTTCTTGTAAAAACGTCTAGTGTATCTAACATATCTAATTGATATCTCATAGTTTTATCTAGATTATATGATTTTAAACTTGTCTTATCATAAAAATCAAATTCTGGTTGTGCCATAATTAATTCAACTCCTATCACCAATATAATAACATTAAATAAGAAAAACTGCAATAACAAATTATTTTTTTAACAAATTAAAGGTTACTAGATAATGGTTTTTATAGATTAAATATCCAAAATCATTGTAATTATAATATTTTCATTAAATTGCTCGGCTCAATACGAATTATAAGAAACTCTAAAATAATTCTCCAATCACATTCGCAATTAATTCAAATATTATAATTATAATGATTTAGGATTATATTATTTACTAAACCATTATCTAGTAACAATTAGAGTAACAAGTAGTTACTATTCAATATTTACAGGAATGCTAAAGAAATAAAACAGAATTTGACATAATGTGTGAAAAGATATATAATGATGGCGAAACTTAGAAAACTAAGCTTTTTGAAAGGGAGGTAAATAAAATGTTAAAAAGTTTACAGAGATGGGAGAAGGAATTTTATTTTATTAAAGGATATGCAACAATTCATAAAATGCGGAACACTTTAATCGCATTAAGTTTAGCTGTTAAATACCATGATGGACAATTTAGAAATGGTGGAGAGCCATATATTATACATCCATTAATGGTATGCAAAACTTTAATACTCTTAAAGGTGGAAGAATCTCTTAAGGAGTGGTATCCAGAAAAAAGTATTTATCAGATTCAACATGAATGTGATATTATGTATGCGGTGGCAATTTTACATGATGTCATAGAAGATTGCAAGTTGAAAAATAAAGGAAAAGAAATAGTAACTAAATATAATTTAGATAAAGAGGTTAGGGAAGTTGTATTATTACTTTCTAAGCCACCTAAAAATAATAAGTTACCGTGGCAACCTAAATATGATCCTGAAATATATTTTGGAAACATATTAAATGATTGGAAAGCAACCCTTATAAAGATTGCTGACCGAGCAAACAATTGTAGTACAATGCAAGTATTTGAAGAAAAAAGAATGAAAAAATATATTCGTGAAACCAATGAGTATATTTATCCATTATGCAGTAATGGAAAATTGAGATATCCAGAATTTTCAAATACTATTACAATTTTGAAAAATCTGATAGTTTCGATTTGTGAATCATTGGCTTCGATTTTAGGAATGTCAGATACAATAATGGATGAAAAAGAGGCCTACAAAAAGACAGTGCACTTTTTAGAAGGTGCTTGTAGAAATGAGATGCCTAATACATATAAAGCATTGTTCATTTCACAAAAATTACATGAAGGACAGACTAGAACGAGTGGTGATCCATTTATAATTCATCCACTTAGAGTTTGTTCATATCTTATATCATTAGGAATCCATGAGGATTACACATGTGCTACGGCACTACTTCATGAAATTCCGCAAAAATGTAATTTAAAGGATATGAATGCACTTATTAGAGATTATGATATCGATGAAAAAGTAATAGATATCTTAAAGATAGTCTCCAATAAAAATCAGCCTTTAAATGAATATTATGAAACAATAAAAAAAGAACCAAAGGCTATACTTGTAAAACTTTCTAACAGAGTTCATACTTGTACTTTTTTAGCGAATGCAAGTATTGAACAGATAATTGCGTACACAAGGGAAAATAGAGAATATATGACTCCTATGTGTAAGTATGCTATTTTACATTATCCAGAATATGCAAATCAGATAGAAATTATGCAAAGCCATATATTATCTATCAGTAATGTACTGGAAACAGTAGTAAAAAGGCAACAGAAAGGGTAAACCTCAAAAAAGAAGTCAGATTATCTGACTTCTTTTCCTATAAAAATTATAAATAAAGTTATTATGCAACATTGAAAAATAGCTAATAATATGGTAATATAGGTAAGACAAAACAAACAGGGGGAATAATCATGTATAGAACAAATAATTGTGGAGAATTAAGAATAGAAAATGTAGATGAAAGTGTAGAGCTAGCAGGATGGATTCAAAAAATTAGAGATTTAGGAGGAATGACTTTCATTGATTTAAGAGATGAATTTGGAATCACACAAATTGTTGTAAATAATGAAGAATTACAAAATATTATCAAGGAATTAAATACAGAAAGCTGTATCCATATAAAGGGAAAGGTTGTGGAAAGAAGCAGTAAAAATCCTCATATGAAAACAGGAGATATTGAGGTTATTGCAACTGATATAGAGATTTTAGGTAAATGCAAAAATGTTCTTCCTTTTGAAATTAATACAAATCAAGAAGTAAGAGAAGACTTAAGATTAGAATATAGATTTTTAGACTTAAGAAATGAAAAATTGCATAACAATATATTATTGCGTTCCAAAATATTAAAGACAATAAGAGATAAGATGGATGAACTTGAATTTACAGAAATACAAACACCTATACTTGCTAATTCTTCACCAGAAGGTGCAAGAGATTATTTGGTGCCTAGTAGATTAAATCCAGGAGAATTTTATGCACTTCCACAAGCACCACAACAATTTAAACAATTGCTTATGGTAAGTGGTTTTAATAAATATTATCAGATAGCACCATGTTTTAGAGATGAAGATCCAAGAGCAGATAGAGCACCAGGAGAATTTTATCAATTAGATTTCGAAATGAGCTTTGCAACACAAGAAGATGTATTTAGAGTAATAGAGGAAGTTGTACCATATACTTTTGAAAAATTTACTAATTGGAAAGTTGATAAAGGCCCTTTCTTAAGAATACCATATAAAGAAGCTATGGAGAAATATGGAATTGATAAACCAGATTTAAGAAATCCATTGATTATACAAGATGTAACAAAATTATTTGAAAATTCAGACTTTAATGCATTTAAAGGAAAAACCGTTAAAGCAATAGTTGTACCAAATGGAGCAGAACAAGGAAGAAAATTCTTTGATAGAATGGGAGAGTTTGCGACTACAGAAGAAGTAGGAGCAAAAGGATTAGCTTGGACAAAATTAGACAATGAAGGAAATGTACAAGGAGGAATTGCTAAATTCATAACAGAAGAAATCAAAGAAAATTTGGAAAAAGATTATGGGTTAGAAAAAAATGCAAGTATATTTTTTATTGCAGATGAATTTGAAAAGGCACAAAAAATTGCTGGATTAGTTAGAATTGAATTAGGAAAAAGATTAGATTTAATTGAAAAAGGTGTATATAAATTCTGCTTTATTGTGGATTTTCCAATGTATGAATTATCTGATGAAGGAACGATTGATTTTAGTCATAATCCATTTTCAATGCCACAAGGTGGATTAAAAGCACTAGAAAATGAAAATCCATTAGACATATTAGCATATCAATATGATTTAGTTTGTAATGGATATGAAATGGCATCAGGAGCTGTAAGAAATCATAATCCTGAAATAATGGTAAAAGCTTTTGAAATAGCAGGTTACAAAGAAGAAGATATAAAAGAAAGATTTGGAGCATTATATAATGCATTTCAATATGGGACTCCACCACATGCTGGTGCTGCACCAGGAATAGATAGAATGATAATGTTAATTGCAGATTCTCAAAATATAAGAGAAGTAATTGCTTTCCCAAAGAATAAGAAAGCTAGAGATTTGTTAATGAGAGCTCCTTCAGTAGTAACAGACCAACAATTAAAAGATGTGCATATTAAGTTAGATATGTAAAAGTAAAATTTCTCCTTGCGAGTATTAACATAATGTGATATAATAAGCAAGATAAAAGTTGATTAGTATTTACAAATATTTTTGTAAAGGAGGTTGTTAAAATGAAATATTCAAGAATTGGAGAATTAATTAAAAGGGGTAAAACTTCACCGGAAATACGGAGAGAAATAAATGGTTTTCCATTCAGGCCAACCATAAAATATTTTATGCAGTTAGGTTATAACGAATCTATTGCTAGAGAATATAAGCAGAGCTTGGAAAAGAATGATGAAAAACTCGAAGAAGAAGAGTTTGAATTTATTTCTTCAGGAAATGCTGATTCCGAAAATATAATAATAGATACTTGCGCATTGGCACACGAAAAGACAATAGAAGTAATAGAAAAGGCCAAAGAAGTAACAGTCTTATTGGCAACTATAAAAGAAATGGATGCCAAGAAAAATATAGACAAGGTAATAAAAACAGAAGGTAACGCATTTCTAGCAGAAAATATACGGTTATACTCCAAAAAATTTTTACTAGAAGATAAATACAAAATGGTTCCATTTGATGGAACAAAAAAAGATGACTATCATGACGATAAAATCATTCAATATCTTATGATGATGTCAGTAAAAGATAGACCAACTATCTTAACGGTTGACGCAGATCTTTGCGATAAAGCAAAGTGCTTTGGATTAGAATATATATTATATAATCCGGATAAATTTGTTTTAGAAAGACCTAATAAGAAAACTCAAAATTTTAAATCGTCTGATAAAAAAGAGAATAAACAAAATTCTAAACCACAAGTTAAAGAACTAACAGAGAATAAAGAATCTAAAAAAACAAAGGGAAGAAATCAGGATGATAGATTAATAACTGGTGGTGTAGAAATACAATTAGAAGGACAAAAAATCCAACTAAAAAAATACAACAAAACAGCTGTTATTATGTATCTTGATATTGGTGGTAAATATCAAGAAATCTATAGTGACAACGAATTGTTAGAAACTAAAAATCTTATAATAATAAGAACAACCAAAGAACCCACATCTATGTGGATTAGCATAATAGAAATAAAGGACGGAAATATTACAGAAGAGAAAAAGCAATATTTCTATTTAAATGAAGTATATTTGGAAAACTTGCCTGAAGAAGTTGAAGAAGTGGCCAGGCGAGAATTCTAAAGTAAAACCTCCAAAAAGGACAAATTTTGCTTTTTGTATACGGAAAAATCCTATATATCGTCAAGATAAAAGCTGATTTTTCCTATACAATAAAAAAATCTAGCTCATTGAGCTAGATTTTTTATGTATTTATTGATATAATAGAATAGATGTATAGAGAAATCTCATATATTTTTTCTTAAAACTTAAATAAATGTAATAAATAATAAAAATGGAGGAGAAAAATGGAATATAGATATAAACCAAGTGGAGTTTGTTCAAGAGAAATGATAATAGAATTAGATGGAAATATTATAAAAAAATTAACAATCATAGGAGGATGTGCCGGAAATACAGTAGGTGTTTCTAGATTAATAGAAGGAATGAATATAGATGAAGCAATAAGAAGGTTAAAAGGAATACCATGTGGTGTTAAAGGAACATCATGTCCAGACCAACTATCAAAAGCATTAGAAGAAATAAAAGAAAAGTTTAAAATATAATATATATCTTTGAGGAATACTCTGAACAATAACACAATATAAAGCTGTTGATATAGATATAAATAGTAAAAGAATGAGGTATTTATGAAAGAAAAAGTATTATTAGGAATGAGCGGTGGAGTGGATAGCTCTGCATCAGCAATATTATTAAAAAAAGAAGGATATGAAGTTATTGGTTGTACAATGAATTTATTAGAAGAATCTAATCAAGAAGCTATAAAGGATGCAAAAAAAGTTTGTGAAAAACTAGGAATAGAACATTGTATAATAGACTGTAGAAGCGAATTTAAATGTAATGTAATTAATAAATTTATTGAAGAATACGAAAATGCAAAAACACCAAATCCATGTGTGGAATGTAATAAATACTTAAAATTTGGAGTTTTTTACAATAAAGCTGAAGAATTAGGATGTAAATATATAGCCACAGGTCATTATGCAAAAAAAGAATATTCAGAAAAATATAATCAATATGTGTTAAGAAAATCAAATGAAGAGAAAAAAGACCAGACATATTTTTTGTACACAATTCCTAGAGAAAAAGTAGAAAATATAATATTTCCTTTACAAGATAATATAAGTAAAGAAAACACAAGAAAACTAGCTGAATCATATGGACTAGAAATAGCAAATAAAAAAGATAGTCAAGAGATATGTTTTATAAAAGATAATGACTATCAAAGATTTTTAAAACAACATATGCAAAATCAACCTAAAAAAGGAAAGATTGTTTTAACAACAGGAGAGATTTTGGGAGAACATAATGGTTTGATTAATTATACAATAGGACAAAGAAAAGGTTTAGGAATATCATATAAAGAACCATTATATGTAATAAAATTAGATATTAATAAAAATCAAGTAATAGTTGGTACAGAAAAAGAATTATATAATGATAAGTTAGAAGCTATTAACTTGAATTGGATTGTAGATATTGAAGATAAGCTAGAAAATGGAATAGAATGCTTTGCAAAAATTAGATATAGAGCAAAAGAAGCAAAGGCAAAAGTTGTAAAAGAATTTGATAAAATAAAAGTAATATTTCAAGAACCACAAAGAGCAATAACCCCAGGGCAATCGGTTGTGTTTTATGACGAAGATGGTATTGTTTTAGGTGGAGGAAAAATCGAGTAAAAAGGAAGGAAAATCATGATTAGATTTTCCTTTTTTTCTCATACAACAAACTATTTACTATTTATAATTTCATCAGCCTGTGTCTGTGTAATATATCCATTTTCTACCATAGTTTCTAAAACGTGAGCTTGTCTTTGATTAGCTAAGTCAGGATTAACTGTCGGAGCATATACAGAAGGAGCATTAGGGATGCCAGCAAGCATAGAGGCTTCATCTAAATTTAAGTTTTTAGGTTCTTTACCATAATACCCCATACTTGCCTCATATATACCATAATAATTTTCACCGAAATAAGAACTATTAACATATAATGCAAAAATTTCTTCTTTAGAAAATTTCTTTTCTAAATCATATGCAGCAAAAAATTCACCAAGTTTCCTTTGTAAAGTTTCCTCTTGAGAAAAAACAAGATTTTTAGCAACTTGTTGAGTTATCGTACTTCCTCCTTCTTGTAATTCTCCATTTCTAATGTTTGTCCAAATGGCTCTTGCTATACCTCTAAAGTCAACAGCACCATGCTCATAATACCTTCTATCTTCAACAGAAATAACAGCATTAATATAATCTTGAGACAACTCACTAAAAGGTGTATAGTTTTCAGATTTAGTTACTTCGTCAGTTCGAGTTAATAGTGGCTTTTCCGACAAAGCTCTGGAATAATACCAAAAACCAATTATTCCTAGGACAATTACTGCTATAAAAATTATTATAATAATGAATAATAAAAGTTTTCTAAAAAATTTCATAGATACCTCTTTAATAATCTTTTTTTTAATTATATATCAAGAGATGTGTTTTTACAATAATCAAAAAATTAAGATTTTATGAATAATTTCTTTGTTCTTGTTCGATTTATTGCTCGAATATATATATTATATTTTAAGCGGGGTCGGGGGGACCGACACGATACATACTGTTAATAAATCAATGATGACTTTGGAAGAATTGATTTATTTACAGTATGTAAAGTGTTAGGATAGCGAAAAATATAATATATATATCTTCGAACGATATGTTGAACAATAATATTAATCTGATAGTTATAGTCGTCAAAAATAAATCTTTACAAAAAAACCAATATATGATAGAATTTCAAACAATGAAATATAAATATATTTCATTTGTTATTAATACCTAAAAGAGGTGAAGAAAAATGATTAAATTTACGAAAATGCAGGGGCTAGGGAATGATTATGTCTATATGGATGCAATACATCAAAATATAGAAGAAGAATCATCACTAGCTCAATTTGTTAGCAATAGAAACTTTGGAATTGGTTCAGATGGTTTAATATTAATATGCCAAAGTGATGTTGCAGATTTTAAAATGAGAATGTTTAATTCAGATGGCAGTGAAGCAGAAATGTGTGGAAATGGTATTAGGTGTGTTGGAAAGTTTGTATATGATAAAGGGCTTACAAAAAAGACAGAAGTTACCATAGAAACTTTAGCTGGAATTAAAACATTAAAATTAAATGTAAAAGAAGGAAAGGTAGAAACTGTAAAGGTAGATATGGGGGAACCTATATTAGAGCCTAAAGAGATACCAGTAATTGCAAATGAAAAACCAGTTAAAAATTTAAAATTAAAAGCAGAAGATAAAAATTTTAATTTTACATGTGTATCAATGGGAAATCCACATGCCATTACAATAGTAGAAAATGTAAAGGATTTTGATGTTGAAAAATATGGAAAAGTATTAGAGGTTGATAAAGTATTTCCAAATAAAACAAATGTAGAATTTATTGAAATTATAGATAAAAATAATATTAAGATGAGAGTTTGGGAAAGAGGAGCAGGTGAAACATTAGCATGTGGTACAGGTGCTTGTGCATCAGTAGTAGCATGTGCATTAAATGAGTTAACTGATCATAAAGTTAATGTAGAGTTATTAGGTGGGATTTTAGAGATTGAATGGAGCAAAGAAGACAATCATGTATATATGACAGGTCCAGCAGTTACAGTATTTGAAGGAGAACTATTAGTTTAGTGTAGTAATATAAAAACTATATAGTAATAAAATGTACTAATTAAGTTTTAAAATAACAAAAAATGAGGAAGGAATGTGATCTTATGAGTAAAATAAATGAAAATTTTTTAAATTTGCAAGATAGCTATTTATTTTCTACAATAGCTAAAAAAGTAGATGAATATACTAAAAAAAATCCGGAAAAAGAAATTATTAGATTAGGAATAGGGGATGTTACAAAACCGATTGTTCCAGCATGTTTAGAAGCAATGCATAAAGCTGTTGATGAAATTGGAACATCAGAAGGATTTAAAGGATATGGTCCTGAACAAGGATATGAATTTTTAAGAAAAGCAATTGTTGAAAATGATTATAAAGCAAGAGGTGTTGATATAGAACCAGATGAAGTGTTTGTATCAGATGGAGCAAAATGTGATTGTGGAAATATAGTTGATATATTTGCAAAAGACAATAAAGTTGCTATTACAGATCCTGTATATCCAGTATACTTAGATACAAATGTTATGTCAGGAAGAAGTGGAAAATATAATGAAGAAAAAGGAACATATGAAAATATAGTATATTTACCAGTAACAGCTGAAAATGATTTTAAACCAGAATTACCAAAAGAAAAAGTAGATATGATATATTTATGTTTCCCAAATAATCCAACTGGAACAGTATTGACAAAAGAAGATTTAAAACAATGGGTAGATTATGCAAAGGAAAATAATAGTGTTATACTATATGATGCAGCATATGAAGCTTTCATAGAAGAAGACGATATACCACATAGTATATATGAAGTAGAAGGAGCAAAAGATGTTGCAATAGAATTTAAGAGTTATTCAAAAACAGCAGGTTTTACAGGTGTTAGATGTGCATATGTTGTAATTCCTAAAAATGTAAAAGGATATACTAAAAATGGAGATACTGTTGAATTGAATAAATTATGGAACAGAAGAACTTGTACTAAATTTAATGGAGTGTCATATGTTGTACAAAGAGCGGCTGAGGCTACTTATACAGAAGAAGGGAAAAAACAAATTCAAGGAAATATAAATTATTATAAAGAAAATGCAAGAATTATAAAAGAGGGATTAGAAGAACAAGGATTTAAAGTATATGGAGCTGTAAATTCACCATATATATGGTTAAAGGTACCAGATGGTATGACTTCATGGGATTTCTTTGACAAGTTATTAGATGAAGTAAATATAGTTGGAACTCCTGGTAGTGGATTTGGACCTCATGGTGAAGGTTATTTCAGACTTACTGCATTTGGGACTAAAGAAAACACTATAAAAGCAATAGATAGAATAAAAAATTGGAATATAAAAATTTAAATAATTTACAGTAAAAAATTATCTAATTAAGCCGAAAGTTATTGGAAGGCTACTAGATAATTGCTGTTGTTGATTAAATAGGAAGAAGTATAGTAATCATAATACTTCTTCCTTATATTATTATTAGCTAGTAATAGCTGTAGATAGTAACATCTGGTAATTTTGGAAATGAAAAAATAATAGAAAAATATTGAAAATATTAAAATTTATTAGTACAATTTATTTAGAGAATAAGTAGGAGGATGAAATGGAGCAAATCAAAAGAAAAAAAGTAAGACTGCTAACATTAATATTGATTATAGCAATTATTACAGTTGTAGTAAAAGTAGGATTTTTTAGAAAGAACGATAAACATAGTTCATTATCAAATGCAAAAGAGATGTCAAACTACGAAAGTGAAACATTACCAGAATATGAAGAAGCTATAGATAGTATGAATGAAGAAACTATTAGTTTTAATGAAAATAGTAACAATATTACAGAATCAACAGTTAAAGTTAATTCAAGCACAGGAACAACAACTATTACATTTGTAGATTCTAATATGTATAATAAAATTTGTGAAGAAATACAAGATAAAATTATACAAAGTGATGATAGCACAAATGCCATATCATTAAGTTCGAGTGATTTAGTTACAATAACCAAATTAGAGTTAAATAATAGCAATATTACTAATATAGATGGAATAGAAAATTTTACAGCTCTTACAGAATTAAATATAAGTAATAATAATATAACAAATATTAGTGATTTATCAGTTTTAACAAATTTAACAAAACTATATGCTTATGGAAATACAATTTCTGACTTATCTGCTATTAGTAATTTAAGTAAATTAAAATATTTAAATATTGCTAAAAACAAATTAGAAGATTCTACTGAGGAGTCAGAGAATAATATTACTAAAAAAATAAGTTCATTAACTAATCTTATAGAATTAGATATGTCTCATAATTTATTGAGGTATACAAATGGTTTAAATACATTAACAAAATTAACAAAGTTAGACTTATATGATAATGCAATCCATGATTTAAAAGGACTTTCAACATTAACAAATTTAACAGAATTAAATCTTGGTGAAAACAACGAAACTACTACCAAATGCGATATTACAGGATTAGAGTCTTTGAATAATTTAGTAAAGTTAAAATATTTGGACTTTTCTGAAAATAGGACAGATACAATAATTGATAATATAACAAACTTAGTAAATCTAGAAACAATATCATTACAAGAAAATGAAATAACAGATATATCTAAATTAGGAAATTTAATAAAATTAAAAAAAGTAAATTTATATGGGAATAGTATAAAAACATTTTCTACAGAACTATTTAAATTAATTGATTTAGAAGAATTAATACTTGGAAATAATGATTTAAGAAATATTACCGAACTTTGCAACAAGACAAATAATACATATTCTATAGTTTGGAATAATCTAAAAAAATTGGATTTATCAAGTAATAAATATATTTATACATTGTATGCAACAGAACAAAGTAGTGGTTCTACAACTAGAATTGATAATAATGCTAAGATAATAGAATTGCTAAAAGAAAAGGTAAAGGAACTGAATTATGAGTATATAACAAATACTGATAATTTACCTCATTATGATAGTAATGGAGTTGCCTATGTTACTTATGATGATTTTGAAGCAAAATGTGATGGAGTTTATGATGACTTTATTGCAATAAGAAATGCTCATATTTATGCTAATGAACATGGATGTGAAGTAAGAGCTACAGTAGGAAAAACATATCATATATTTAAATATTATGAAGATGCAGTAAGAATAAAAACTAATGTGGATTGGAAAAATGCAACTTTTATAATTCATGATGAAGAAATAGAAAAAGTTTCAGGAAGATTTCAAAATCTTTTTAGAATTACAAACATGAATACTGAAGACAGGATTATAATAGATAATCCAAATTGGTCGATAGGGAAAAACACAACACAAATATCTGAATTATCTGCAACATTAGAAGAATTAAATAAGAAAGGATATAAAACATATTTATGTGCAGCAGTAAATTCAGATAAAAAACAATATATAAGATATGGTTCAAATGCTAATTCTGGAGATAATCAACAAGATTATTTTATTATAGATAGTGAAGCTAATGTCTTAAATGATATACAATGGGATTTTGACAAAATTACAAGATTTACTATTTACCCAATTCCAAATACAAGTATTAGTGTAAAAAATGGTGATTTTATAAGTAATGCATTAAACAGTCAAAGTGAAACACCTTCTAGAAAATCATCTTCAGAAAAAGGAATTTATTTTGCAAGAAATATCTTTATTTACCAAGCAGCAAATATTAAAGTTTCAGGAATAAACCATAAACTATCATATGAACTTGATAAAGACGAAATGAGTGGTTCTTATAGAGGTTTTATTTATACAAATACAGCAGCAAACGTTGAAATTAGTGATTCTTCACTATTTACAAGAAAAAATAGTATTAGTGGAAGAAGTACATATGGATTAAATATTAATGCAAATGTAAATATTATTTGTAAAAATATTACTTCAAATAATATAAATGATACATATAGATGGGGAATTGTTGCTAGTTATTTTTCTAAAGATGTAACTTTTGAGAATTGTACATTAAATAGAATAGATGCACACCAAGGCATTTATAATTTAACAGTTAAAAATTGTAATATAGGTACAAAAGGTTTAACTTTAACAGGACAAGGGAAATTAAATGTAATAGGAACAACTATAGAAGCAAATACATTCATTCCATTAAGAAATGATTATGGTTCAACATGGGATGGAGATGTAAATATAGAAGATTGTGTTTATAAATATGATGGGACATCAGCACCAAAATTAGTAAGTGCCTCTTTATCTTATGATAATTATGATTTACATGACTTTGGATATGATTGTAAAATGCCAAATATAAAAGTTTATAATTTAACAATAGATATGCAAAATAATACAAATTATGATTATTTTTATATTATGGGAGTAAATGGTATTAAAAAAGAAGAGGGATATTTAGAAAATACTACAAAGTATCTTCAAAAATATTTGCCAAATTCTATTTATATAAATGGTTATAAAATTATAAATTCTCCTAAAATTTCGACATTGAAAATAGGAACTACAAATTTGACGCCATATTTAAATGATTACAATTATGTAATATCAAATACATCATTAAAAGAAAATGGTAGTGATGAAAACCTATTTAGAGAAATGGATTCTACAAATGATTATTTTTCTAATAAAATACTTAATTTTAAAATAGATAAAAATAATTCAGCTCAGAATACAGTATCTATATATAAAGATAATCAAGCAATTATAGAAAATCAATCAATTGACAATATATATACATATCAATTTGTAGAAGATGGAAAATATAGAATTGATATATCTTCTTCTGAGAATATTGAAAAATATGGAGGAATAAAGACATATGAATTTTCAATTGATAAGGAAGAACCATCAATAACTGGTGTGGAAAATGGAAAAGAGTATCAAACAGTAACACCTATAATAACAGACAAAAATATAGAGAAAATAATATTAACAAAAGATGGTGTAATGCAAGAAGAGTATAAAAGTGGAAATAAGATTAGTGAAGAAGGAAATTATGAATTGACAGCAATAGATAAAGCAGGAAATGAAAAAACTGTAAACTTTACTATAAAAAAGCCAATAGATGATACAATTACTTCATCTGACTATGAAGTAATTGAAGAGAATTTTAGAAATATAGATAGAATATCTCCTAATACAAATTTATCTACATTTAAAAATAAAATTTTTACTGAGATAGGATATAAAGTAATAGATAAATCAGGAAAAGAAATAAGTAATACAGATTTAATAGGAACAGGATATAAATTGATAACAGATAGTGGAAAAGAATATACACTTATTGTTATAGGAGATTTAAATAGTGACGGAAAAATAAACATTTCAGATCTTTCAATGTTAAGGAAGCATTATTTGAAAGTAGAATTATTACAAGGAGAATATGAAAAAGCAGCAGATTTAGAAAATAATGGTTCAATAAGTTTAAATGATATGGCTATAATGAGAAAAGTTATTTTAAAAGTTCAAGAAATTTAGGGTAGGATATATATACGAGGAGTTTATACTGTAAATTGTAACATTTAGCAATAATACAAAGTTACTAGATAATGGTTTAGTAAATAATATAATCCAAAACCATTATCTAGTCACAAAACAAAAACAAAAGTTCGAAAAAATATTGACTTTTAAAAATAAAATTTATATAATGAGAAAAATATAAAAAGAAAAGGAGCAAAATATGAAAGAAGAATTTTTAAGTTTATTAAAAAAAGTAAATAGAGACGGAATTGATGATTTAATTAGTTTTTTAGAAAAGTCAGATTTTTTTAAAGCACCAGCTAGTACAAGATTTCATGGAGATCATGAAGGTGGTTTAGTAGAACATAGTTTAAAAGTATATGAGATTTTAAAACACAAAATAGAAAATAATATAAAAGGAGTAACTATACCAGAAGAATCTATTATTATAATAGGATTACTACATGATATATGTAAAACAAACTTTTATAAAGTTGATTATAGAAATGCAAAAAATGCATTAGGAGTTTGGGAAAAAGTACCATATTATAAAATAGAAGATACTATACCTTATGGACATGGAGAAAAGTCAGTAATGATGATTACAGAATATATGAAATTAACACCAGAAGAAAAATACGCAATTAGGTGGCATATGGGATTTACAGAGCCAAAAGAATCATATAATGCAATAGGGGCAACATATACAAAATATCCAATTGCATTATTAACACATGAAGCTGATTTAGAAGCAACATATTTCTATGATACATAGATAAGAAATAAATTTTTTAACATCTAAATAGTTACAAATATAAAGAAAGGAAGAACAAAATGTTAGCATATATAAAAGGAACTTTAGAAATGAAAATGACTGAATATGTAGTTATAGATGTAGGGGGATTAGGTTATAAAGTATTCATGTCAAGTATAGGAATGGAAAAGTTAGGAGATATAGGAAATCAGGTAAAAGTATATACTTATTATAGAGTAAGGGAAGATGATATAAGTATATATGCATTTAATACAAATGAAGAATTAAGAATGTTTGAATTATTGTTATCAGTTAGTGGAGTAGGGGCGAAAACAGCATTAACAATGCTTGCAGTATGTAATCCATCTGAATTTGCATTAGCTGTAATTTCAGATGATGTAGCAACATTAACTAGGATACCAGGAATTGGTCCAAAATCAGCCAAAAGAATAATTTTGGAGTTAAAGGATAAGCTTAAAAAAGAAGAAAGTATAAGCAAAGAAACAAATGAAGATATAAAAGTGGCTGTTGCTGATGATAATAAAGTACAAGAAGCAATTGCAGCATTACAAGTTTTAGGATACAATAAAAGAGAGATAGAAAAAGCGTTTATGAAAATAGATAAAACATCTTTAGAAACAGAAGATTTAATAAAAAAAGGATTAATTATATTATCAAATTAATTCTTAGGAGGTAAAGATGAATAGTAATGAACCATTAGCATTTAGAATGAGGCCAAAATCATTAGATGAATATGTTGGACAAGAACATGTTTTAGGAAAAGATAAAATACTATACAGAACAATAAAAGCAGATAGATTATCAAGTATTATATTATTTGGACCACCAGGGTGTGGAAAAACATCTTTGGCAAGAGTTATAAGTGCTACAACTAAATATAAATTTTATAAAATAAATGCTGTAACTTCTGGTGTTTCAGAAATAAAAAAAGTAATAGAAGAGACAAAAAATTTTATGCTAAATCCAACAGGAAAAAGTATATTATTTATAGATGAGATTCACAGATTTAACAAATTGCAACAAGATGCATTACTTCCATATGTAGAAAATGGAACAATAATATTGATAGGAGCAACAACAGAAAATCCATATTTTGAAGTAAATAAGGCTTTAATTTCTAGGTCAATGGTAATAAAATTAGAGCCACTAACAGTAGACAATGTTTTTACAATATTAAAAAATGCAATTACTAGAAAAGATGGTTTAGGAGAATATAATATAAAAGTAGAAGATGAAACATTAAAAAAATTAGCAATAATTGCAAATGGAGATGTGAGAACTGCTTTAAATGGATTAGAAGTTGCAGTTTTAACAACTAATATGGATTCAGATGGATACATACATATAACTGATGAAATCATAAAAAATAGTGTCCAAGATAGGAAGGCAATATTTGATAAAAATGGAGAATCACATTATGATAATATAAGTGCATTTATAAAATCAATGAGAGGCTCTGATCCTGATGCTACAGTATTTTATTTGGCAAGAGCGCTAAATGGAGGAGAAGATCCTATGTTTTTAGCAAGAAGAATTGTTATATGTGCATCAGAAGATGTAGGATTAGCAAACCCACAAGCATTGATTTTGGCTAATTCAGCAATGCAGGCTGTACATATGGTAGGAATGCCAGAAGCTAGGATAATATTATCAGAAGCTGCTTTATATGTAGCATTATCTAAAAAATCAAATGCAGGATATATGGCTATAAATAAAGCTTTGGAAGATGTAAAAACAAAAGAAACAGGAGAAGTACCTATGCATATAAGAAATGCACCAATTGAAGATATGAAAAACTTAGGATATCATGAAGGTTATTTATATCCACACAATTTTCCTGGTCACTATGTAGAACAACAATATTTGCCAGATAAAATGGTAGGTACAAAATATTATATAAAAGATGAAAATATAGATTTGTAATAATAATTTATGTATAAGTATAATAAAAACGACATTTGATAAAAAAAGTGTCGTTTTTATTTTTTTTTGGTATATTAT
>CALYAB010000020.1 GCA_944393395.1 uncultured Clostridia bacterium | reverse complement strand
TAGAGCTTACAACTAATAAAAAAGCTGAGCTATCAGATGATGAAATATTTACAGCTTTAATAGAACTTTTAGAATATGATATAGAAAACTAGGTATAATAGTATACCTAGTTTTTTTGTGATAAATAAGTATATTTATTGACAAAATATCTTATTAAGTATAAAATAGTTTTGACTTAAAAAAGGAGGAAAAAATGGAATTTATAAAAGCATTAATAAAAAATAGAAAAATAGTATGGGGGATAGGAAAAAACGATTTTAAAAATAGATTTGCAAATACAAGTTTAGGAGCAATATGGGGATTTTTGCAACCTTTTGTATTTATGATAACATATGTAATTGTATTTCAATACATATTAAAAGTAGGTAGTTCTGGAAACTACCCATATGTATCATGGTTTTTACCAGCAATGTCAATGTGGATGACAGTAAATGATACAATTATAAATGCAAGTAATTCAATTAGGGCATATAGTTATCTAGTAAAAAAGGTAGTATTTCCTGTGGATACTATACCAGTTATATCAATAATATCCTCAGCATTTGTTTCAATATTTTTATTTATAATATCTATTGTAGTAAGTGCGTTTTTTGGATATTTTCCTAATTTACTTATATTATTATATGCATTATTTGCGGCATATTGTTTTATCATAGCTTTTACAAGATTTACTTCAGCAGTTACAACATTAATACCAGATTTTTCACAATTACTAAATATAGTAATGCAAATATTTTTCTGGTTTACACCAATTGTTTGGAATTTACAAATGGTTGCAGGACATCCAACAATTCAAAGATTATTACAATGCATACCATTTACATATCTAGTAACAGCTGCTAGACAAGCATTCATTGGGGAGAATATAATTACAAAAGGATATGGATTCTATACAATAGTATTTTGGGTTATAACAATAATATTATTTGTATGGGGAAATCACATATTTAAGAAATCTAAAAAAGATTTTGCAGATGTATTATAAAATAAAGGAGTAAGCAATGAATAAAGAAATTAGTCAAAATGAAAATAAAAACGATATGAAAAATCAAAAGGATAATAATGTAAAAAATGTTATAGAAATAAAAGATTTATGTAAAAAATATAAGATGTATCATAGTAAGAAAGATAGATTATTAGAAATAGTATTACCTAAATACGAAAAACATACAACATTTACAGCATTAGAAGATTTTAATTTAGAATTAAAAAAGGGAGAAGTATTAGGTATACTTGGAAAAAATGGTGCGGGAAAATCAACTTTACTAAAATTAATTACAGGTGTTGCAATGCCAACTTCTGGAACGATTAAAATAGATGGTAAAATAAGTTCTTTATTGGAATTAGGAACAGCGTTTAACCCAGAATTGACTGGATATGAAAATATCTATCAACATGGTCAAATCATGGGGCTAACCGAAGAACAAGTAAAAGCTAAAGAACAAGAAATAATTGATTTTGCGGATATAGGAGAACATCTTAGTCAACCAGTAAAAACATATTCTTCAGGAATGTTTGCAAGATTGGCATTTGCGTGTGCTATTAATGTTGACCCTGATATCTTGATAGTTGATGAAGTATTATCTGTTGGAGATATGGCATTCCAATTAAAATGTTTTAAGAAATTTGAGCAATTTAAGAAAAGAGGAAAGACTATTCTATTTGTAACTCACAGTATCACAGATGTGTTAAACAATTGTAATAGAACAATAATTCTAGAACATGGTAAAAAGATTTTTGATGGTGGAGTTAAAGAAGGAGTAGAAGAATATAAAAAACTAGTTACTAAAATGAAAGGTGCAGAAGGAAAAAAAGGAAAGAATAAGATAACAAAAGATGTCATAAATGCTGTATCAGAAAAAGCAGAATGGAAAAAATATTTTATTACTAACCCAGATATGGTGGCATATGGTAATAATGAAGCAATAATCTATGATTATGGTATTTTTAATAAAGATAATGAACCATTACCACTTGTAGATAATAATGAAGAAACACATATAAAATTTAAAGTTCAATTTAATGAAACTGTTGAAAATCCATTTGTATCAGTTACAATAAAAGATTTTCATGGAAAAGAAATGTGTGGAAATAATACAAACTTTATGGGGATAGATACAGGAGTATGTAAAAAAGGAGAAGAATATATTTTTGAGTTTAAGCAAAAATTAAAATTAGCTCCAGGAAAATATACTTTATCAATTAGTTGTAACAGGTTTGATGATAATGGAGAATTAATTATTATGAATAGAAATTATGATGCTCTTATAATAGAAGTAACGTCAGAAAAGAAGATGGTTGGATGTTTTGATATGGATCCAATAGTGAGCTTTAAAAAAATAGAAAAATAATAAATGTTATGACATAAAAATAAGGGGGAATAGTAATTTGAAAGAAAGTATAACAGAATACGATAAATTACTAGAGAAAAATAAAAACAATATTATAGATTGGTACCCATTTGAAGAAAACTCAACAATATTACAATTCATACTAGATGAAAAAATAGAAGAATTAAAAATAAATCAAAATACTAAAAAAGTTACAAAGATAGAAGAAATAACAGAACAAGAAAAATATGATTATATAATATTAATAGGAAACATAAATAAAATAGAAAATGATTTTTCTAAACTAGTAAATTTATTAAATGAAAATGGGAAAATTTTAATAATTACAGATAATAAATTATCTGTAAAAAGTATGTGTCAACAGCTAAATACAGAACAACTATATACTAGAAAAGAAATTGAAAATTTATTAGAAAAAGAAAAATTGATTTATCAAAAATACTATTATGTTTATCCAAGTTACAGAACAACAAATGTTATATTTACAGATAAACATTTGCCAGACATTGACACAATATCAAGAAATATAACTTTTTATCCTGAAGATACAGTAATATCTACATTAGAAAATGAAAAAATGAAAGATATATTACAACAAGATGAAAACTTGTTTAAAATTTGTTCAAATTCATTTTTTATAGAATGTAGTAAAAAAGAATTTGAGGATAATAAAATAGAATTTGTTTCTTATTCAAATATAAGAAAAGAAGAATTCAGAATAAAAACCGTTATAAAAGGTGATAAAGTATACAAAACAAATGCTAATGATAAATCAAAAAAACATATAGAACAAATAAAAAAGAATATAGATATTTTAAATAAAAATGATTTAAATACAATTGACTCATATAACGAAAATACTATTATAAGTGAATACCAACGTGATTGTAAAACATTAGATTATATAATAGTTGACAAGATAAAAAATGGAGATAGAGACGAAGCAATAAATTTAATAAAAAACTTTTATGAACTTTTAAAAGAAAAATTGCAACAGTCAGATATGAATAACGAAAATGTATTTAAAAAATACAATATAGAATATGAAAATGAGAATATAAGTAATTTAACTTTTGTAAAACACGGATTATGGGATTTGATTTTTCAAAATACATTTTACAAAAATAAAGAATATTTCTTTTATGACCAGGAATGGTATGAAGAAAATTTACCAATTGAATATATTATGTATAGAACAATAACTTATTGCAAACAATTGCAAGACCTGATGGGAATAGATAAATTCTATCAAATTGTTGGAATAAAAAATGAAAACTTGAAAATTTTTAAAGAATTGGATGATAAATTACAATTACAAACAAGAAGCGAAACTAGTTGGAAAGTACACTCTACTATTAAAACAATACAAGAATTAAAAAATGAGATAAAACAACTAGAAGAAGAAAAGAAAAAGATTAGTGATGATTGTTTTAAACTTTTAAATGAGAAAGACGCAAGAATAAAATTTTTAGAAGAAAATATGGAAAGTACATGTGACTTATTAAAACAAAAAGAAGATTTACTTATAGGGATGCAAAATTCAGCATCATGGAAAATAACTAAACCGTTAAGAATATTAAAAGGATTAAAAAAAGGAGAAAAAAATGAGAATTAGAGATAAATTATTTCCAGAAGGAACAAAAATAAGAAGTATATTAAGAAAATTAGCAATTCTATCTAAAGGATTATTGCCAAGAAATTGGAAAAAAATATTTGAAACAATAAAAAAAGATGGACTAAAAGTAACAATCAAAAAAATAAAAGGAAAATTTGGTTCAGATGTAAAACTAGTTGATGAAAATGTAAAATATCAAGAATGGATAAAAAATAATGAGCCAACTAAAGAAGAGATAGAGGCACAACGAAAAGTAAAATTCAAAATAAATCCAAAAATAAGTATATTAGTACCAATGTATAATACACCATATAATTTCTTTGAAGAATTAGTCGACTGTTTAATTAATCAAACATATACTAATTGGGAATTATGCTTGGCTGATGGTAGCCCAGAGCAAAACAAAGAACTTGAAAAAATATATAAAAAAGATGATAGAATCAAATATAAATTTTTAGGAGAAAATAAAGGAATTGCTGGTAATACAAATGAATGTATAAAATTAGCAACAGGTGATTTTATTGCTTTATTTGACCATGATGACTTATTACCAGTTTTTTCACTATATGAGGTTGTAAAATGTATAAATGAGCATCCAGAGGTAGAATTTATTTATACAGATGAGGATAAAATCACAACATTAGATAAACCAAGATTTAATCCTCACTTTAAACCAGACTTTTCATTAGACTTTTTAAGAGCTAATAATTACATATGTCATTTTAGCGTGTTTAAAAAAGAATTAATGGACAAGCTAGGTGGAGAAAGAAGTAAATATGATGGTGCACAAGATTTTGATATAATATTAAGAGTAGCAGAAAATACAAAAAATATTATACATATTCCAAAAGTATTATATCATTGGAGAGTTCATCCAAATTCAACAGCACAAGCAGAAGTACAATCAAAACCATATGCATTTGAGGCAGGAATACCAGCTATTCAGGACCATCTAGAAAGAGTGGGATTAAAAGGAACAGTTGAACATGGTGCAAGCCTTGGAACATATAGAATTAAATATGCTTTTGAAGGGAACCCAAAAGTATCAATTGTAATACCAAATAAAGACGAAAAAGAAACTTTAAAAACATGTGTAGAATCAATATTAAATAAAACAACATACAACAATTATGAAATTGTTATTGTAGAAAATAATAGTGAGACAGAAGAAATATTTGAATATTATAAAGAATTAGAAAAAAATGAAAAAATAAAAATAATTAAATATGAAGAAAAAGGATTTAATTACTCAAAAATTATAAATTTAGGTGTAAAAAATAGTACTGGAGAATATATTGTTCAATTAAACAATGATACAGAAGTTGAAACTCCGGACTGGTTAGAAGACATGTTAGGTTTTGCAAGTAGAGAAGACGTAGGAGCTGTAGGAGTAAAATTATTCTATCCTGATAATACAATTCAACATGCAGGAATCGTATTTGGAGTAGATAGAGTAGCTACTCATTTATTTAGAGGATTACCAAGACATGCACATGGATATTTTGCAAGAGAAAGTTCAATTCAAGATTTTAGTGCAGTAACAGGAGCATGTATGATGTCTAAAAAATCAGTTTATGAAGAAGTAGGATATATGGATGAAGATCTGCCTGTGGCATTTAATGATCTGGACTTTTGCTTAAAAATTAGAAAAACAGGAAAGTTAATTGTATATGATCCATTTGTTACTTTAATTCATTATGAATCAAAAACAAGAGGATATGAAGATACACCTGAAAAAGCAGCTAGATTTGAAGCTGAAATAAATAAATTCCAAGAAAAATGGAAAGAAATATATGAAAATGGGGATCCATATTATAATCCTAATTTTAGTTTAAATTCTCCATATTATGAAATAAGAACTGATAAATAAGTTATTATAAAATTAAGCTAAATAAAAAAAGGAAATAGGGAAGATGTTAGAAAAAATAAAAGAAAAGTTACATTTGAAAAATACAGAAAAATTAAAAGGAATATATAACAAAATAAATTTTGTAATAGAATTTTTATTTTCTATTATTTTAGGATATGCAATATTGAAAATAATTTATGTATCAAACTATTGTGGTTTTATATCAAAACCATACTTAGCAGTAATAATCATTACCGCAATTGTTATTTTAGCTAATATAATTATAAATTTATTTATCTATCGAAAGAAAATAGAAAAGTTGTGGCTAACTTTTGTAATTCCAATAGGTATAATATTTTTGATATTTATATTACCAAACCATGTGCCTGATGAAAATGCTCATATCTATAGAGCATATGACATGTCTAAAGGAAATATTATGGTAAAAATTGATCCAGAAACAAATAAAAATAGTTTTATACCAAAGCAAATGACTGAAGAAAGTTTACGTAGTGATAGTACATATTTAACGTTATTACAAAATTTAGAAGAGAAAACAGATTATAATGATGAAGTTAAGACCTTTAGTGGTGCACAAGCTTATTCTCCAACTTTGTACATTGCACCAGCAATAATGTTTTTTATTAGTAGACTTTTAGATATAAATATAATATTAGGTATATATTTAGCAAGATTAGCAAATTTTATTATTTTTCTTCTAGGGGGATATTTTGCGATAAAAAAAATACCTTATGGAAAATTGTTGCTAGCCACATATTGTTTTAGCCCAATGTGTTTGCAACAGGCTATTTCAGTATCAGCTGATTCTATTATAAATACTACGGCAATATTATTTATTGCATTTACATTATATTTAGCTTTTAAAAATACAATTATAACTAAAGCCGAAAAAATTATTTATGTTATTTTAGGAATATTGCTGGCTGTTGCAAAATTTGTATATATACCTATATTATTTATATCATTAATAATTTTAAGAAATAAAAAACAAGAAAATAAAGATAAATATAAGTTAATTGCAACAACAATAATAGCGGGAATAATATTAGCTGTTATTTGGTACGTGATATCAATGCAATATGTTGATATACGCACATACATTATAGAAAATGGGATAAATACTATAGGACAAATAAAGCATATTTTAAGTAATCCAATTGAATATTTAAAAACTTTAAAAAATACATTTCACGATCAAGGGGAGTTTTATATTTACTCTTTTATAGGAAATTATTTATGCCAATTTACAGTTACAGTACCTAATTTAACAATACTTGCATATATAATATTATTAATGTTATCACCATTTTTTGAGGAACATAAATATAGTATTAACAAAAAAGAAAAAATATGGTTAGTGTTTCTAACATTAGCAACAATTATACTTGTTATGACAGCACTATATTTAACGTGGACAACTATAGGTGCAAATGTAATAGAAGGTGTGCAAGGAAGATATTTTTTCCCATGTATGATAGTATTATTAATTTGTTTATGCATGAAAAATAATTACGTAAAATTAAAGTATGTTACTCAATTATATCCTATAATATTACTACTATTAAATTGTTCAGCAATTCAATTTGTAATACAAAGATATATTTAGAATATTATTTAACTTAAATCTGGAGGAATTAGATGAAAATGAAAATAAAAGAGTTTATAAAAGAAAATAAAAAAATATTATATAAAGTGGGAATAGCTTTGATAATTTCTATAGTAGTGGCTATAGCTTTAGAAATATCAATATTTAGAAATTTAAGCAAATCTATGGCAATTGATAGAACTTTTATAGTAACTTGTGCTTTATTCTTTGTAGCAATACATTTTATAATACCACTAAAAAAATTATACAATTTTATTTATAAAAAAAGATATATAATTGCTTTAATAGTATTAATTGCATTGGTTTTATTAGGCTATTCAGGTTCATCAATAAATATGTATAAAATGTATATACCATCAAGTGAGGCAGAAAATACAGAAATATTAGGAGAATCAAAAGGAATTAGATCTGATGAATGGGCAGTAAATACACCATTAAGCTTTTCACAAAATATGGATGAGGAAAAGACATTACCATATACAAGTTCTATTGTAAGAGGAACAGATACAGATATGTATACAGTAATACATGCACCAGTTTTAGATATTTTAACAATTGGAAAACCATTTACTATAGGATATTTGTTTGGAAATACAGCAGGACTTTCTTTCTGGTGGTATGGAAGATTAATAGCTTTAATGTTAGTTTCTTTTGAGTTTTGTATGATAATTACTAATAAAAAGAAACTTATATCACTTTGTGGAATGTTAATGATAAGTTTTGCACCAGCAGTGCAATGGTGGTTTTCAAATTTTTTACCAGATTTATTAATTTTTGGACAACTAGCAATTGTAATGATTGTGAAATTTATAGAGGCTACTAATTTAAAAACTAAAATATTAACAGCAATTGGATTTGGAATCTCGGGAGTAGCATACATATTTTCATTTTACCCAGTTTGGATGATACCTTTCGGCTATGTATTTTTAGCAATATTCATATGGGTAATTTGGCAACATAGAAAAACATATAAGATAAACAAAAGAGATATAATAATAATTGTTATAACAGTTATATTAATGGGATTATTAGGACTTAGATATTATTTATTATCAAGTGAAACATTAAAAGCTGTAATGAACACATCTTATCCAGGACAAAGATTTGAAATAGGAGGAGATGGAATTGTAAATATTTTTGGTTATGTATTTAATATATTTACACCATATAAAGAGGCAACAAACCCATCAGAAATGTCTACAATGATATCATTTTATCCAATTCCTATTATTATTGCACTTATCTATATGTTTAGAAACAAAAAAGGATATAGTTTTATAATACCATTGGCAGTTGTTACAGGATTATTTAGTATTTGGACTTTTATAGAGACAAATGAATGGTTTGCCAAAATTACATTACTAAGTATGGTAAGACCAAAAAGAATTACAATTCCTTTAGGATTAATACAAACATATTTGATTATATATTTATTGGCACATATACGAGATAAAGACAAAATGATAAAGGAAGATATTGCTAAGATATTAGCATTTGTTTCAACTATACTAATTATGTATATTGCTTTAAAACAATTGCCACAAGGATATGCAGGACCATTTATAGGATGTGTTGCAGGAATTATTTTACTATCAGCATTTTATTTGTTATTTAATTTAAAACAAGAAAACAAAAAGAAACTAATAGCGTTTTTAATAGTTTTCTCAATTGCTGGAGGGGTAACAGTAAATCCTATAATAAAAGGTACAGATATAATATATGAAACACCATTAGCAAAAGAAGTACAAGAATTAGTGAGTTCAAATAAAGAAGCACTATGGATAGTAGATAATTATGGCTTTCCAGTACCAAATTATATTACAGCAAATGGTGCTAGAACAATAAATTCTACGAACTATTATCCAAATGAAAAAATGCTAGAAACATTATTTGGAGAAGAAAAAGAAAAAGAAGAAATAAAAAATATTTATGATAGATATGCACATATAACAATGTATTTAGTAAAAGATGATACAAAACTAGAACTAATAGGTCCAGACCATTATAAGATATATTTAAATTATAAACAGCTAAAAGATTTAAATGTAACTTATATAGTGTCAAGTAGGGATTTGACAGAATTTTCAGATGATACTATAGAGATTTCACAAAAATATCTAGACAGTGGAATGGGAATATATGAAGTAAGTTATAAATAATAAGATTTAAAGAGAGGGAAAATTATGAAAAAGAAAATATATATAGTAATATTTATATTATTAATATTATTACCATCTATAGTTTTAGGACAAGGAAATGAAGAAGTAACAAATTCACAAAATGTTATCAAAGCAGAAAACGAAATTTCAACCAATACACAAAATACTTCAGAAAAAGAAAATATAAATTCAACAAAAGCAATAAACAATGCAAAAACAGTAGATACACAATCAGGAGTTAAAACTAACTATACATATAATAAAGATACTAATACAGTACTTTTTGAAGTTATTTCAGATATTCAATTTAAAGAAAATAAGGCTTTATGGAATTTAAGTGAAGATAAACTTACATATTCACATGAGTTTGATGCAAATACAGATTATATTTCAACTTTTGAGGATATAGAAGGAAATAAAACAGAAGTAGAAGTAAAATTTGATGTTATTGATGAAACAGGTCCAACTTTATCTATTTCATATAAAAATAATGGAAATAATACAATAACAGCAACAGTAACATCAAATGAAGAACTACTAGCAGATAAGTCTACTTGGCAATTAAGTGAAGATAAATTATCTTATATATATACATTTACAGAAAATAGTGACTATGATTCAACATTTAAAGATAAATGGGGTAATCCATCAAGTATACATGTTCTTATCACAGGAATAAATAGTATAGGTCCAAAACTATCAATTTCATATAGAGATAATGGAGATAATACAGTAACAGCAACAGTAAAATCAGATAGAAAATTATTAAATGATAAAACTAGTTGGCAATTAAGTGAAGATAAATTATCATATGTATACACTTTTACAGACAATACTAACTATGTATCAACATTCCAAGATGAACAAGGAAATAAATCAAGTATAAATGTAATTATCACAACTATAGATAAAATAGGGCCAAATTTATCTATATCATATAAAGATAATGGGGACAATACAGTAACAGCAACAGTAACATCAAATGAAGAATTATTAGCAGATAAAACTAGCTGGCAATTAAGTTCTGATAAATTGTCATACACATTTACATTTAAAGTAAATAGTGATTATGATTCAACATTTAAAGACAAATGGGGAAATCCATCAAGCATACATATATCAATTACACAAATAGATGACCAAGCACCAAAAACAGCTATACAATATATACATAATGATGATAATACAGTAACTGTAAAATTGATTGCAAATGAAGCACTTAAGGATACAAAAGTAAATTGGACATTAAGTGCTGATAAAACAACTTATTCACATACATTTTCTGAGCAATTTGATTATTATACTGAAGTACAAGATTTATACGGAAATGTAGATAGATGTCATATAAAAGCAAAAATGAAAACATATGATTATGCAGGTACACCTAACATTAAAGTAAAATATATGTATACAGGATATGAAATTGTAAAAGTAGAAATAGTTTCTGATGTGAAATTAAAAAATAACAAATATCCATCATGGATATTAAGTGCAGATGGATATAGATATACAAAAGAATTTTCAAATAATGATATCTATACAACTGGAGTAGAAGATATAAATGGAAATAAAAGAACAATACCTGTAATAGTAAACTTTTTTGGAACAAAATCAATATATAATGGAGTAGATGTATCATTTTATCAAAAATATATATTATGGGACAAAGTAATACAATCAGGTATAGATTTTGCAATGATAAGAGCAGGATTTAGAGGGTATGGTGCAAGTGGAAGTATGAATATAGATCCATATTTTGAAACAAATTTGAAAAATGCAGCAGCAAATGGATTAGATATAGGAATATATTTCTATTCACAAGCAATTACTGTACAAGAAGCAGTAGTAGAAGCAAACTTTGTATTAGACTTATTAAAGAAATATAATATAGAAATTAAATATCCAATAGCAATAGATACAGAAAGAACACCAAATGGAACAGGAAGAGCTGATTCAATTTCAAAAGAGTTAAGAACAGAAATATGTAAAACATTTTGTGATGTAATAGAACAAGCTGGATATAAATCAATGATATATGCAAATAAAGACTGGTTGTTAAATAATTTAAACATAAATGAATTAAATGATTATGACATTTGGCTAGCACATTATACAAATGAAACAGACTATCCTTATGCATATACAATGTGGCAATATACAAGTAGTGGAATTGTAAATGGAATTGCAGGATATGTAGATATGAATTATTGTTACAAAAAATATTAATTATGATAAGGAAGGATATTATATGGAAAAAATATCAGTAATTGTATCATGTTATAATGAAGAAGAAAGTTTACCATTATTTTATGAAGAAATGGAAAGAGTACGTAAACAAGATTTTGAAAATATAGATTTTGAATATATTTTTGTGGATGATGGTTCAAAAGATAAGACATTAGAAGAAATTAAACAACTTGCAAAAAAAGATTCTAAAGTGCGATATATATCTTTTTCAAGAAACTTTGGGAAAGAAGCAGCTATGTATGCAGGTTTGGAATCAACAAAAGGAGACTATGTTACTTTAATGGATGCGGATTTACAAGATCCGCCATCCCTACTTAGAAAAATGTATGATTCCATAAAAAATGAAGGATATGACTGTATAGGGACAAGAAGAGTAACTAGAAAGGGAGAACCTCCTATTAGAAGCTTTTTTGCAAGAGTGTTTTATAAATTAATAAATAAAATGTCAGATATTGAAATGGTTGACGGAGCAAGAGATTATAGATTAATGACAAGACAAATGGTAGATTCTATTATTTCAATGAAAGAATATAACCGTTATTCAAAGGGAATATTTAGTTTTGTAGGTTTTAAAACAAAATGGATTGAATATGAAAATATCGAAAGAGTAGCAGGAGAAACTAAATGGTCTTTTTGGAAGTTGTTTAAATATGCTATAGAGGGAATAACAGCTTTTTCGACCTTTCCATTAATATTATCTTCTGTAATAGGATTGGTTTTTTGTGTAATATCATTTTTATTAATATTGTTTATAGTGATAAGAACATTAATTTACGGAGACCCTACATCTGGTTGGCCTTCTATGGTATGCATTATATTTTTAGTAAGTGGTGTTCAGTTATTTTCACTAGGAATAATAGGGCAATATTTATCAAAAACATATTTAGAAGTTAAAAATAGACCAATTTATATAATAAGAGAAACAGAAAAAGACATGAAAAAATAAATTTTTTATGTAGTAGAAGGGGAAAAAAATGGAAAATAAAAGCAGGGGTGAAAAAATACAAATTTTTTGTAGCAAATATTTATTATTATTTATAGCAATTCTAATACTAATTATAGGGATTTTTTCATTAGTAGTAACAGCTTATTTTGAAAATGCTACATATAGTTCTGTACCAGAAAAAACAAATTATAGATTAGACAATTTTCCTTTAGTTTTATTAGGATGTTTAATATTTCTGCTAATATTATTTAGTTTGTATAAAATAACTAAAAAGATTAAAATAAAATGGTTATTAGCATTTTGTATAATAATAATTGTTATATCACAATTATTATGGGTTAATAATCTGAAATTCATACCACGTGCAGATCAAGCTAGTATTATAGGATGTGCTAAAGAATTATTACAGAGGAATTTTGATAATTTTGGAGATCCTAGTTCGTATTTTGGTATATATCCATTCCAGTTAGGAATCATATATTATATTGCTCTAGCATTTAAGGTTTTTAATACAACTAAGCCTTTGATATTACAAATATTAAATGTTATATTTTCAGCAATAAATATATTATTGATGTATAAAATAACAAAACAACTATTTAAAGATAAGAAAGTAGATAAAATTGCAATATTTTTATTGTTAGGATTTTCTATATATTTTTTATTTTTTAATGTACATGTATATGGAAACATAAATGGTTTGACTTTTAGTTTAATAGCTTTATATAATACATTAAAATACCTAGAAACAAAAAATAGAAAAAATTTATTAGTTATATCAATTGCAATAGCAATATCTATAATATTAAAAAGTAATTATAATATATTTTTGTGTGGAATTATAATTATATTAATACTTGATTTTTTAAAAGACAAAAATAAAAGAACTATTGCTGGAATAGTTTTGATTATATTTACATATATAGTGTTGCAATTTTTATTAAAATTATCGCTGGAAATTTATTCGAATAAAAAAATACCAGAAGGGATTCCCATGATAGGATATATTTATATGGGAATGGCAGAAAAACAAGAAAAAGCATCAGGATGGTATATTCAAGAACCAGTGGATATATACAAAAAAAATAATTGCAATAGTGAAGCTACGAAAAAAGAAGATATTTACCATATAAAAGTAAGGATAAGTGAATTATTGAGCAATCCAAAACAATTAATTTACTATTATGCAGATAAACTTGCATCAACATGGTTAAATCCTACATATCAAACTATTTGGTGTGCATCACCAGGACCTGTTTTACAAATAGATAAAGAATATGCACAAGAAATAGAAAATAAAACAATAATAAAATCTATGCTTAGTGGAAAAATATTCAAAATAGAAGAACAATTTTTAAATATTCTTCAATCTGTAATTTTTATATTTGCATTTTATGCTTTGTATATTTTAGCTAAAACTGGAAAATTAGAATTTCTTTTATTACCAATAATTTTTTTGGGAGGATTTGTATTTCATGTCTTCTGGGAGACTAAAGCTATATATGTATTGCAATATTATTATTTGCTAATACCATATGCAGCATTTGGTATTACAAAATTAATTACTTTTACTGAAAATAAAATTAAAAGAGAAAAGCAAAAAAAATTGTTGGACAAGCCTAAAGAAATAAAAAAGTGATTGGTTTATAGGTAGAACCACTATAAAAAACCTAAATATTATTATACAAGGAAATTAGGATGAAAAATAAAAGTAGGGGTGAAAAAATACAAATTTTTTGTAGCAAATATTTACTATTATGTGTAGCAATTTTAGTACTAATTATAGGAATCTTTTCATTATTAATAACAGCATTTTTTAAATTAGATACATATAAATATACACTTGAAAGAACAGCATATGTATGGGAAAACATCCCATTCCTCTTCTTAGGAATTTTAATTTTTTTATTAGGCTGTTTTATATTTTATAAAATTACTAAAAAAGTAAAAACAAAATGGGTATTAGCAATATGTTTGATAATTATTGCTATATCTCAACTATTATGGATTTGCAATTTGAAATTTAATCCTCGTTATGACCAATTGAGCGTTATTGAGTTAGCCGAAAAATTGTTGCAAAAAGATTTTAGCGATTTTGGAGATCCAACTTCATATTTTGGAATATATCCATTTCAATTAGGAATAATATATTATATTGCAATAATATATAAAATTTTTAATACAAATAATCCTCTTCTATTACAAATACTAAATGTTGGATTTTCAATAATAAATTTATTTTTAATGTACAAGATAACTAAACAATTATTTAAAGATAAGAAAATAGAAAAAGTAGTAATATTTTTATTATTGGGATTTTCTATATATTTCTTATTTTTCAATGTATTTGTGTATGGAAATATAAATGGATTAACTTTTGGATTAATAGCTCTATATAATACTTTAAGATATTTAGAAACAAAGAAAATAAAAAACATATTAATTACAGCAATTACAATGGCTATAGCTATAATTTTAAAAAGTAATTATAGTATATTCTTATGTGGTGTTATAATTATACTATTATTAGAATTTTTAAAAGATAAAAATAAAAGAACTATTTTAGGAGCAGGTTTAATTTTAATTACATATATAATATTGCAATTTTTAACAAAAACGTCATTAGAGATATATACCAATAAAGAAATACCAGAAGGAACGCCTATGCTCGGATATCTTTATATAGGGATGGCAGATAATAAAATAATGACGTCAGGCTGGTATATAGAAATCCCTGTAAATGTATATAAAAAAAATAATGGCAATGTTGAGCGTGCAAAAGAAATAGACATGTACTTTATAAAAGAGAGAGTTAATGAATTATTAAGAAATCCGAAAGAATTGCTGAGATTTTATGCAGACAAGCTTGCATCAACATGGTTAAATCCGACTTTTCAAACAGTTCAACTGGCTTCAGTAGATAGACAAACCGAGAAAAACAAAGAATATATAAAGGAATTAGAGAGTAAACCAATAATTATATCTATGCTTAGTGGAACATTATTTGACATAGAAGAGCAATTTTTAAATATTTTTCAATCTACAGTTTTTATATTTGCTTTTTATACTATGTATATGATATATAAAAAGGGAAAGCTAAAATTTGTTTTATTACCAATAATTTTTTTAGGAGGATTTGTATTTCATGTTTTCTGGGAGACTAAAGCTATATATGTATTGCAATATTACTATTTGCTAATACCATATGCAGCATTTAGTATTACAAAATTAATTACTTTTACTGAAAATAAAATTAAGAGTAAAAGGTCAAAGAAAATGTTAGATGCGCCTAAAGAGATAAAAAGTGATCGGTTTATAGGTAAAATAAGAAAATCTAAATTTATTATGTGAGGAGAGTAAAAATAATGAAAAAAATATCAATAGTAGTTCCAATGTATTATGAAGAAGAAGTTGTAAATGAATGTTATAAAAGATTAAAAGAAGTTTTAACAGGAATCAAAAATTATGAGTATGAAATGATTTTTGTGAATGATGGTAGTAAAGATAAAACACTACCATTATTAGAAGAGATAGCAAAAAATGATAATAATGTAAAAGTTGTTTCATTTTCTAGGAATTTTGGGCATCAAGCAGCAGTAACAGCTGGGCTAAAAGAAGTAACAGGAGATGCAATTGTCATAATAGATGCAGATTTACAAGATCCACCTGAAACTATTCCAGATATGCTTAAATTATGGGAAGAAGGAAATGAAGTAATTTATGGAAAAAGAAAAACTAGAGAAGGTGAATCAGCATTTAAGTTACTTACAGCAAAAATGTTTTATAAAACATTAAATTTATTATCAGATGTTGAAATTCCAAAAGATACTGGAGATTTCAGATTAGTAGATAGAAAAGTAGTAGACACAATTAATCAAATGCCAGAACATAATAAATTTTTAAGAGGACTTTTTAGTTGGGTTGGATATAATCAAATAGCCTATGAATATGAAAGAAAAGAGAGATATGCAGGGAAGACAAAATATCCATTAAAGAAAATGTTAAAGCTAGCATCAGATGGAATTATAAGTTTTTCATCAAAACCATTGAAATTGGTAGGTATTATTGGTATAATTTCAATTGTAATTTCTATAATGATTTTAATATATGCCGTGATATCATATATTTTTAAATTAAATCAATTATCAGCAGGTTGGACATCCATAATGATAACAGTAACATTTTTTGCAGGAATTCAGTTAATGTCAATATGGATTATATCCGAATATATCGGAAGAATTTATGATGAAACAAAAAATAGACCACAATATATAATTGATAAAAAAATAAATATAAAAGAAGATAATTAAAAATTTTAATTTATTATATTTTGAAAAGGAAAGAGGAATTATGAAAGTTATATTAATAATACCAGCATATAATGAAGAAGCTAATATATTAAAAGTATATAATACAATAAAAGAATACAATGAAAAAAATGAAAACAAATTAGACTATATTGTAATAAATGATGCTTCAACAGATAGCACATTGGAAATATTAAAAGAAAATAATATTAATCACATAGATTTAATACAAAATTTAGGAATAGGTGGAGCAGTCCAAACAGGATATAAATATGCATATCAAAATGATTATGATATTGCAATACAATTTGATGGTGATGGACAACATGATATAAATTATGTGAAAAAAATTTGTGAGCCTATTATAAATAAAGAAGTTGATATGTGTATTGGGACAAGATATCTAGATAAAAGTTCAAGCGAGTTTCAATCTACATTTATGAGAAGGTTTGGAAAAAATATCATTTCTGTCCTAATAAAATTATTTTGTAAAAAGCAAATAACAGATCCTACCTCAGGTTTTAGAGCAGTTAATAAAGAAGTAATAAAAATATTTGCAAAAAATTATCCTATTGAATATCCTGAACCAGAATCAACAATGGAATTATTAATAAATAATTATAATATTGTGGAAGTACCTGTAAGCATGAATGAACGTCAGGGTGGAAAATCTTCAATAAATATTTGGAAAAGTGCTGATTACATGATTAAGGTAAGTTTAGCATTAATAGTAGATAGTTTAAATTTTAAAAGAGAAAAGAGGAAGAAAAATGACAAATAATTTAAAAATAGGATTAGTTATTATAACAGCTATATATATTTTATTAATATTAAAAGAAATTAAACGTAAAAAAATACAAATAGCTTTGTCAACTTTTTGGCTAACTAGTGGGATTTTATTAATAATTGCTATACTAATACCAAATCTTGTAGAAAATATTACTAAATTATTAGGATTTGAAGTTCCTGCCAATATGCTATTTTGTATAACTATATTTGTTGCATTTTACCTAATATTCCAGTTAACAATGAGAGTTTCAAAAGTATATACAAATAATATCTCTTTAGTACAAGAAATTTCATTATTAAAAAATAGAGTAAATGAACTAGAAAAGGAGAAAAAAGATAAATAAATGGAAAAGATAAAAGAATTGTATTTAAAATATAAAGAAATAATTAACTATTTGTTTTTTGGAGGATGCACAACTATAGTTAATTTTATATCATATTATATACCAGCTAGAATAATTGGAATAGATGAAATTATTAGTAATGTAATTGCTTGGTGTGTATCAGTTCTATTTGCATATATAACAAATAAATTATTTGTTTTTTCAAGTAAAACTGAAAGCTTAACACAAACTATAAAGGAAATGTTTTCTTTTATATTTGCAAGACTTTTTACAGGTGTCTTGTGTGATGTGTCTTTGTTTGCTTTAATGATATATGTTTTACATATAAATGATATTGTATCTAAGATTACAACACAGGTAATAGTTGTTGTGTTAAATTATGTTTTGAGTAAGTTGGTTATATTTAAGAAAAAGAAAGAAGTATAGGAAAATTTACATAATTTGCAAAAAATCAAAAAATATGATATTATTGAAATAATGGCAAAGGCCATGCAGAAACCGTTGAATGAAACTTAAGGAGGTAAACTATGGAAAAGAAACGGTGCAAAATTGTGTTTGAAGCAGGAGAAGATATAATCCTGGACGTAGTAGAGAAACAAGAAGGATTGGTTATTAAAGCTTCATTAAGGAAGGTGAATGAGGTAAATAGTAAAAAAGCCAAAAAAAGAAGCTCTAAGAAAGAAAATAAAGGAAGTACCAAGAATGTGGTAAGTAGTAAAGTAAACACTGGGCTACTTGCCGGTCTTCCAAATGTGTCAGCAGGAGAATATGCAAAAGTATTATCTGTTTACACAGACAAAGCCGGAAACAGAGCTGTGGTTCCCCCTGGCTTTACAGTATCTGGAGTACCAAAGGAGAACATCATTTGGGGAAAGAATAAAGGCTTAGTTATATACCAAATTCCAAAGAAAGAAGTAAATGGTATTAACTGGAAAAATCCAGATGTGGTTGAAACTTTAATGAGAAAGTATGATCAATATATATGGACACCTGTGAGTTTATTGAAGCCCAACGGAACCCTTGATGGAGTATCTTTTAATGAGAAATTCGGCAGAAGAAATTATAGAAATGTGGAATTCTCTGAAGACGGATATTATGAAGAATTAGTTGGAGATCTTGCATTAGAGAAAGAAAGCGTCGATAAATATGATGGATATTATAGTACTCGATATGATATTTCTGAAGATCCCGAAACGGGAAGACCAAGATCTGTAAAAGGAGCATACCCATGGACGGGTATTGGTGAGCTAACTGCAGAAAGAATTGCAAAAACACTCGTAGAAGGTAAAACAGTTAATGCTCATTTAATGTATGGAGCGGAATATGATACCCGTGAGGAATGGGTAAAAAAGACTAAAACTAAGAAACTCCGAAAAATTGCAGAGGATTCTACAAAATGGGGCAATTATTGTGATACAGTGGATTCTCCGAAGAAAGTAGTTGAAACAGGAAGCAGAGAAGATTGGTGTGTTAATAACATTTATGACTTCACAGGTAATGTGATAGAATGGACACAAGAACGGTATACATATTTGTATCGTGTTATCCGCGGTGGATCTTACATGGATCTTGGATGTGAGTTGCCTGCTGATAATCGCTTTCCCGCTGCGCCAGGTGACTGGTCTAACGACCTTGGTTTTCGTGCCACACTTTATATTAAGTAGCACTGTCCACAAATTAACCTGACCTCAAACACAGAAAGAAAGAGAAAACTTTGAAATTTCAGAGTTTCTCTTTCTTTTTTTGTTGACCGCTTACAGAATAATATTTATATTTTTCAATAACCCCTTGTACTTTTTTGTTTTAAATGATATTATATACACGTATTAAATAATAAAAAATTGAAAGGAAGTGTAATGATGAGAATATTAATAACAGGAGCAAACGGAATGCTTGCTAAATCTGTGATAAAAAGATTAGGAAATGAGCATGAATTAATTTGCACAGATGCAACAGAATTAGACATTACAAACCAAGAACTTGTTATGAAAAAAGTAGCAGAGATAAAACCAGAATATATTGTAAATTGTGCAGCATATACAGCTGTTGATAAAGCAGAAGATGATTATGAACTAGCAGATAAAATAAATGCTGATGGGCCAGGAAATTTAGCTATGGCAGCAAAAGAACAAGGTGCTGTATTAGTACATATAAGCACAGACTATGTATTTAATGGAGAATTAGATGTAGCTAAAGCTTATGTGGAAGATGATGAAGTTGGACCTGTAACAGTATATGGAAAGACAAAATTACATGGGGAAGAAGAAGTAAAAAAGAATACAGATAAATATTATATATTTAGAACAGCATGGTTATATGGAGACGGAAATAATTTTGTAAGGACAATGTTAAAATTAGGACAAGCAAAAGATGAATTAAATGTTGTATCAGATCAACATGGTAGTCCAACATATGCAGAGGATTTAGCAAATATCATTGCAGAAACAATTGAAAAGAAAATACCTTATGGTGTATATCATACAACAAATCAAGAATTTACAACTTGGTATGATTTTACAAATAAAATATTTGAATTAGCAAATATTGATTGCAAAGTAAATCCAGTAAGTACAGAAAAATATATAGAAATAATGAATATAAAACAAGCTAAGAGACCAAAAAACTCACAACTATCTAAAGACAAAATTTTATCAACAGGAATTACAATTCCAACATGGGAAGATGGATTAAAAAGATATTTAGAAGTTGAACTAAATAAATAAAAATTTGGGGTTAACTTAAGCCCTAATATAAGGAGGAGTAAAAAATGAAAAATAGAAAAGGAATTATTTTAGCAGGAGGAAGTGGAACAAGATTATATCCATTAACAATTGCTATATCAAAACAAATTATGCCAGTATATGATAAACCAATGATATATTATCCATTATCAGTTTTAATGGAAGCAGAAGTAAGAGAGGTTCTTATTATATCTACACCTAGAGATTTAGCAACATTTAAAGAATTGTTAGGTGATGGTTCTCAATGGGGAATGAAATTTGAATATAAAGTTCAAGAAAAGCCAAATGGATTAGCAGAAGCATTTATTATAGGTGAAGATTTCATAGGTGATGATAATGTTGTAATGATATTAGGAGACAATATGTTCTATGGTTCTCACTTACCAGAAATATTAAGAAGAGCAAATCAAAGAGAAGATGAAGCAACAATTTTTGGTTATTATGTAAAAGACCCAAGAAGATATGGAGTTGTTGAGATAGATGAAAATGGAAAAGCTGTATCTATAGAAGAAAAACCAGAAGTTCCAAAATCAAACTATGCAGTTCCAGGATTGTATTTCTATACAAATGACGTAATAGAAATAGCTAAGAAAATAAAACCTTCAGCAAGAGGAGAATTAGAAATAACAACAGTAAATGATGAATATATGAAAATGAAAAAATTAACAGTTGAAAAATTAGGAAGAGGAATGACATGGTTTGACACTGGTACACATGACGCATTAATAGAAACAGCAAGTTTTGTTCAAACAATAGAAAAAAGACAAGGAATGCAAGTATGTTGTCCAGAGGAGATTGCATTTAAAAAAGGTTGGATAACAAATCAAGAATTATTAAAATTAGCTGAAAAATATATGAAAACAGAATATGGAGTATATTTAAAAGACTTAGCAGAAAATAGATTTGGAAATGAGTAAAATATGATATATTTTGCCTTATGCAAAGTATTAAAAAAATAAAAATAATGAAGTGTTGAGCAATTAAGGAGGATATTATAAAATGGGAAAATTTAAAAAAATTGAAACATCAATAGATGGTGTATATGTTATTGAGCCAACAGTTTACGGAGATAATAGAGGTTATTTCATGGAAACATACAGTGATGCAGAATTCGAAGAAATTGGTTTAAATTATAACTTTGTTCAAGATAATCAATCAAAATCTAGAAAAGGAGTATTAAGAGGTTTACATTTTCAAAAAGAAAATACACAAGCTAAACTAGTAAGATGTATTAAAGGAGAAGTTTTTGATGTAGCTGTAGACTTAAGACCAGGAAGTGAAACTTATGGTAAATGGGAAGGTGTGGTTCTTTCAGAAGAGAACAAAAAAATGTTTATGATCCCAAGAGGATTTGCTCATGGATTTTTAGTATTATCAGATGAAGCTGAATTTACATATAAATGTGATGATATTTATAATCCAAATGCTGAAGGAGGTTTAGCATGGGATGATAAAGATGTAAATATTGACTGGCCTTTAGGTGATATGAAAATAGAAGATTTATTAACATCAGAAAAAGATGCAAAATGGCCTTCATTAAAAGAATTAAAAGAAACAGATTTATTTAAGAATTTAAAATAAATATATTAAGGAAAAAGAAAGGAATGTAAGAAATGAAAAACAATATATTAGTAACAGGAGCAGCTGGATTTATAGGAGCAAATTTTGCAGAATATTTTGTAAATAAATATCCAGATTATAATGTAATTGTATTAGATAAATTAACTTATGCAGGAAATATGGACAATCTAAAAAAAGTTATGGATAAAATAACTTTTGAAAAAGGAGATATTTGTGGCTTTGAATTTGTAACAGACTTATTCAAAAAATATGAAATAAATGGTGTAATTCACTTTGCAGCAGAATCACATGTAGATAATAGTATAAAAGCACCATTTGTATTTACACAAACAAATGTAATAGGAACACATACACTTTTAGAAGCAGCTAAACAAGCATGGGGAGAAGGAAGTAGCAACAAATTTGTTCATATATCAACAGATGAAGTATATGGAACATTAGGAGAAGAAGGATATTTCACAGAAAAATCTCCAATACAACCTAATAGTCCATATTCAGCCTCAAAAGCAAGTTCAGATTTAATTGCTTTAGCATATCATGAAACATATAAAATGAATGTATCTGTAACAAACTGTTCTAACAATTATGGACCATATCAACATAATGAAAAATTAATACCTCATATGATTAAATTAGCATTAAAAGATGAAAAATTACCAGTATATGGTACAGGAAAAAATATTAGAGATTGGTTATATGTAGAAGATCACTGTGAGGCAATAGATTTAGTATTCCATAAAGGAAAAGCAGGAGAAAGATATAATATTGGTGGACATAATGAAAAGAGAAATATTGAAATAGTTAAACTAATATTACAAAGATTAAATAAACCAGAGTCATTAATAGAATTTGTTGAAGATAGAAAAGGACATGATTATAGATATGCAATTGATCCAACAAAAATAAAAAATGAATTAGGATGGTATCCAAAAACAAAATTTGAAGATGGAATTGTAAAAACAATAGACTGGTATTTAGAAAATCCAGATTGGTTAAAATAAAAAGAAAAAAAGATGGTTTGACATCTTTTTTTCTTTATGTTAGACTAGTTTAAGAAAAAAGAAAAAGGAGTAACAATGGCAACAACAAAGGAAAAATTAATAAAGCACAAAAAGAGAAATGTAAGACTATTTCCATTATACAAAATGGTATCATGGGATTTATTATTTTATTATCCAATAATATTTTTATTTTTAACACAAGTAAAAGGCTTTTCTTCAGCTCAGGTATTATTTTCAGACGCCTTTTATACATTGTCAAATACTTTTTGGCAAATACCAGTAACAAGATTAGTGGATAGAATAGGTAAGAAAAATTCTTTAGTAGTAGGAAATATATTATATGCGGCAAGTATATTTTCCATGATTTTTATGCAAGAATATTATGAGTTACTGTTAATACAATTTATATATGCATTAGGCTATTCTATAAAAGGAATATGTGAAGCAAATATATTATATGATTCATTACCACGAAGTACGAAAAGAGGCAAAGTATTTTCTACAATAGATGGTAAATCTACTTCATATTTTTATATTTTTGAAGCAATTGCATCTACAATAGCTGGATTTACTTTTGTAATAAATGGCTATATACCAATGGTTTTATGCTTTTTATGTTGTGTAGCATCAACAATAATATCTTTTAAATTTAGACATACTACAATAGTTCAAAATAAAGTAGAACCAATAAAATTTACAAAATATATGGAACAATTAAGAACGTCTTTTAGATATTGCTTAAAATCAAAAAGACTTAAATCTTTAATAATGTTTAATGCTTTACTTACTGGAACAATTATTGGAATAGTAAATTTAAGAAGTAGTATTTTAGAGGAAGTAGGAGTCCCTGAACAATATTTTGGAATTATATTTGCAATCCTACAAATAACTGTAGCGATTTTTACTAGAAATACAGATAAGATACAAGATGGGTTAAAAAATAGAACATTAGCATGGCTAGGGCTTTCAACCACAATTTCATGTATTGTTATAGGTTTTGTAGGTCAAGATGAATTATCAAAATCATCTTTTATATTAATAGTAACATTATTAGCTATACAGTATATGTCAAAAGGTCCATATATGGGATTAATTACAAGGTATTTAAATAATTTTACCAATAGACATATAAGACCAAAAATATCAGCATTAAGATATTTAACTGCAAATTTATCAACAGCAATAATATCTCTAATATGTTCAGGATTGTTATCAATAACTACTACAGCAACAACATTTACTATTATAGGTTGTATAACGACAATAGGTATAGTATTATTATTAGATTATATGAGAGATAAAGTTGGATTAAAGCCAGAAGAATATAGCAAAGAGGATATTCGTTATAGTATAAATAAACCAGAATTAAAAAAATAGATAATGTTGCTTTTTAATTGACTAGGAAAAAATTGATTTTTCCTAGTCAATTAAAAATGTGCCAAATTAGTCAAGATTGATTAATTTGGCACATAAAATTTTGTGAGAAAATTTGACGAAAAGGCTAAAAATAAATATAATAAGAAGGACATAAAAATTCGAACGGAAAAGATATATATTTTAATATATGTGATCAAATAGGATTAAAAATACAAATTAGTGAGGAAAAAATAATGATATATAATAAAAAAGTAACAGCTATAATATTAGCTGCTGGAAATAGTGTAAGATATGGAAAAAATAGAAATAAAAATTTCGAAAAAATAAATGGAAAATCAGTCTTACAATACAGTATAGAATGTTTTGATAATAATGACAAAATAGATAATATATTAATTGCAAGTAAAGAAAATGAGTTAAGTATAATTAATAAAATTATTTCAAAGTTAAATTTAAATAAAAAAGTTCAACTGATTGTAGGAGGAAGGTCAAGAAAAGAATCAGTTTATAAATGTATAACAAAAACAAATTCAGATATTGTTATTATTCATGATGGGGCAAGACCAGCAATAAAGCCAATGTATATAGACAAATGTTTAAACGCTATGAAAGAATATAGAGGTGCCAGTGTAGGAATAAAAGCAAAAGATACTATAAAAATTACTAATCAAGATGGAATTGTACTAGAAACTACAAAGAGAAGTAACACATGGCAAATCCATACTCCACAATGTTTTAACAGAAAGATTTTAGTAAAAGCACATGAAAATTGTAAAGATGATGATATTATAACAGATGATTGTATGCTATTGGAGAATTTAGGATATAAAGTTAAATTAGTCGAAGATGATTATACTAATATAAAATTAACCAATTATGAAGATTTAAATATATTAAAACAATATATTGGAGATAAGAGTGATATAGTTAATTGGCTAAATGAAAAATTTACTTATATTAGCAAAATAGTTCAAAAAATCAGAAAAACATTTATTAAATCAGATATTGATAATTTAGAAGTTGATAAATAGAAAATATTTTAAATATTGATAAGGTGGCGCGTTATATGATAAGAAAGATAAAAGAAGAGGATTTAACAAAGGTAATGGCAATATGGGTAAAAGGAAATTTTAAAGCAAATAATTTTATAGATAAAGATTACTGGCTAGAAATATATAATGATACAAAAGTTGATTTTTTAAAAAAGTTTAAAACATATGTATATGTAAAAGATAATGATATATTAGGATTTATTTCTATATATGAAAATGAAATTAAAGCAATCTATGTTAAAGAAAGCAATAGAAATGAAGGTATAGGAACGAAACTTGTTAATTACTATAGAAGTAATTTAGCTAGCGAAGAAAAAGAAATCTTTATAAAAATATTTGAAAAAAACATGAAAAGTATTATATTTTTTTCAAAATTGCAATTTAAAAATACAAAAATACAATTAAATGAGAAATTTAATGAATCTGAATATGTTATGACATGGCTAAAAGACTAGAATAATAATTATTTAAATATGTTAGATATAAAATCTTTCTAAATTATTTCAATTTCTTAAGAAAAATTTAATATTTACTAAAAAAAGATTTAATAAATGAGTGATATATTATTAATAAGAGAAAAATATAAATGCATACATTTTAGGAATTTTGTGGTATAATATATATGTTATGTTCAATTACACATATTAAAAGAAAGGATAAAAATGAGTAGAAAGAATAAAATTAGAATATTTAGAATAATATTGGCAATAATTGCAGTAACAATTATCATAGGCGTCATAGCATATTTAATACCTGTTATGAAAAATCTAAGTACTGTAGAAGGACAAATGGCTTTTAAAGAAAAAGTAAATGAATCTGGATTTATCGGATTAGCAATGTTATTTGGATTACAATTAGCTCAAATATTTTTAATAATATTACCAGGAGAACCAATAGAAATATTAGCAGGAATGTGTTATGGAGGTTGGGGCGGTTTAATATTTATAACCATATCTGTAGCCATAATGACAACATTGATTTTCTTTTTAGTGAGAAAACTAGGAAAAAGGTTTGTATATGACATTTATGATGAAGAAAAAGTAAAGAAGATAGAAAATAGTAAATTATTCAAAAATCCTAAAAAAATTGAATGGATAATGATAATATTATTTATGATACCAGGTACACCAAAAGACTTATTGGTGTATATTTCAGGATTATTACCAATAAAACCTTTAAATTTGATATTGATATCAACGTTTGCAAGATTGCCATCAGTTGTATCATCTACATTTGCAGGAGATACATTAATGAAAGGAGATTGGGAATCAAGTATAATAATTTATGCAATTACATTTTTATTAGTAGGAATTGTAGTATTTATAATAAATAAATTTGATAAAAGTAAAACAACAGAAGAAACATTAAAATCAATACAAAATGATATAAAATAGAAAGGAAATAAAGGGAAAGTTTATGAACGAGGTATTGTTATCAAAAACTGCTAAAGACAAAATAATAGAATATATAACATATTTTTTCATATATTCTTTTTTAGGATGGGTAATAGAAACAATTTATGCTTTATTTGTACAAGGCTGTTTTGTAAAAAGAGGCTTTCTATTTGGACCATTTTGTCCAATATATGGTTTTGGTGCAATTTTATTAATTATAACTACTAAGAAATTGTATAAAAAACCGCTATTAAAATTTTTGATAGCAACAATAGCATTTACAGTATTTGAATATATTGTTTCTTTGTTATTAGAAATGTTATTTGGATTAAGATGGTGGGACTACACAAATGATTTTTTAAATATTCAAGGTAGAGTTAGTTTACCATATTCTTTGTTTTGGGGAGCCATAGGGTTAATTTTATTGGAAAAATTACATCCTTACATACAACGTAAAATACAAGATATAACAAAAGGTAATACAATTCATATACAGGATATAACTTGTTTGATATTAATATTGATTTTAATAACAGATACAGTTTTTTCGGTGGTAAGATATTTGAAATAAATCTAATCACGGTGAGAGATATGAGCAGGAGGATGGTTAGTTAATTGACATAATCCCCTAAAAGAGTTATAATATAGTTGTAACAAAAGATTTTGTGTTTGAAAGGAGTATTTTATGAAAGAACAAAAGACAATCCGGAAAACTTTAAAAAAGCTGGGAGTTGAATCATACCTTAGAGGGTATGCTTATCTGTTTGTCGCGATAGATGAACAGATAAGGAATCCGGAAAAAGGAGTTTTTGCTAAACTTTGGTATGAAGAAATGGCAGAAATGCATTCTCTTCCGATTGAAAATGTATTCAAGGCGGTAGAGCTTGCGATTAGTGTTGCAGATGAAAAGCAAACCAATTTATATCAGCAGTTATTCAAAGAACTCCCTTCTTCAAGGGATTTCATTGAAAAGACTGTGGAATATTTAACATCGAAGGAGGAAAAAGAATAAAACTCCAAAGTTAGCACCGGTTATTGGTGCTATCTTTTTTATATAATAGGATTTCCTATTATATAAAAATACGTTGCACACAAATTTATTACATAAATTTGGCGCAGAACAAATTTACGGAAAGCCAAAGTGAAAA
>CALYAB010000019.1 GCA_944393395.1 uncultured Clostridia bacterium | reverse complement strand
ACTGTACTTTTGCTTATACCAAACTTTTTCGCAGCTCCTCTTACTGTATCTTTTGAATCTATTATATAATGTGCTAGTTCTATTGCACGTTCTTCTATTGATACATTTTTCATATTGCTCTAACTCCTTTATGGGAAATACTTTTGTTTAATTGTATTCTCATTTTTTTAGTATTAGAACTTTTTAAATGTATCTTTATTTTTACTCTTGTTGGTTTTATATATTAGTTAGAACAATAGCGGACTTTCTTAAACATTTTCTCTGTTCATAACATTTTAAAGTCCGCGTCTATTGTTCGTGCGCCAATTTTACGTTAGTAGAATTGTGTGCAATTATTAGAGCAAAGCGACGTTCTTGTATAGGAAAAACTTGATTTTTCCTATACAAGGACAAATCTCGCTTCACGAGAACTTTTCTTTACTTTTCTAATTTAACTATATGTATTTAAGTTCTCAAAGAAGCGTAAAGATTTGTCGACGCGAAAAATTGCTATGCAATTTTTCTGTGCAATGCTGTTTTTTGTTGAATAGGAAAATTAAGTTTTTCCTATTCAACAAAAAATAAATTAAGTCTTTTAAAATTTTCTTCTTTCTTCTGTATAATCTCCTTTTCCACTGTTTACAATGTATTTTTGATTTCTGTTTCTAGGTTTATCTGGTATTGTTTGTCTTAATTTATTTTCTTTTAAAAGTGGATTTATATATTTTTCTCTAAATCCTCTTGCATTTTTATAGCCAAAATATTCTATTATTTCTTTTAAACTTTTAGGTTCAATACAAAAATCCATAATAGCTTTTTCATTAACTTTTATTATTACTTTTTGATTAACTTGTGCATTTTTATTTTTAACTTGTGCACTAACTTGTGCATTTTTATTTTTGTACTATGTCAAGAAAGTAGACACAAAAAATTATTTATTATTTTATATTTTTAAAAGTAAACATTGTCAACTTTTTTTATTTTATTTTTATACATTATATAATTAACTATTTAAACAAATCCAAAATTTCTTCCTTTGAAAGTTTATTTACAAATGTTTCCTTCGTTGATAATATATCTTTTGATAATTTTTCTTTTCTCTCTTGCATTTTGCTTATTTTCTCTTCTATTGAATTACTTGTAATTAACTTGTACACCTGAACACTATTTTTCTGCCCAATTCGGTATGCTCTATCTGTTGCCTGGTTTTCGCTTGATATATTCCACCATGGATCATAATGTATAACAACATCTGCTGATGTTAAATTTAGTCCCGTTCCACCTGCTTTTAATGAAATCAGAAATACTTTTAATTCTTCATTATTATTAAATTCTTCAACCATTTCAACTCTTTTACTCACAGGTGTATTCCCTACTAATTTGAAATAGTCAATATTTAACTTCTTAAATTCTTTTTCAATTATTTCAAATACAGATGTATAACTAGAAAATATCAATATTTTGTGTCCTGATTGTATTGCATCTACCACTAAATCTATACATTGTTTTAGTTTTCCACTACTTCCTTTATAGTTCTCTATAAATAAACCTGGATGACAACAAATTTGTCTTAATCTTGTAAGTAACATAAGTATTTTAAATTTACTTTTTTCAAAACTATTATCATTTAACTCTTCTGCTACTTCTTTTCTGGTTTGTGCTAAATATGACAAATATATTTTTTCTTGTTCCTTTTCCATTTCACTTTTCATTATAGTTATATTTTTTTCTGGTAATTCTGTTAAAACATCTTTTTTTACTCTTCTTAAAATAAATGGACTTATTAGTCTTTTTAATCTTTTTAATGCTTCTTTATCTCCAGATTTTAATATTGGCTCTTCAAATTTTTTCTTAAATTTATTGTAATTATATAAATATCCTGGCATTATAAAATCAAAAATAGACCATAATTCTGCAACAGAATTTTCTATTGGTGTTCCTGTTAATGCAAATTTTATTTCTCCTTTTAATCTCTTCAATGACGTTGCGTTTTGTGTTGAGGAATTCTTTATATATTGTGCTTCATCTGCAATTATATATTTAAAGTGTTTATCTTCATAATTTTCTATGTCTCTTTTTAATAAGTCATATGAGGTAATAACTAAATCATAATTTTCATAGTCTTCTAACTTTTCTTTTCTTTCTTTTGCTGTTCCTTTTATAATTAGTACTTTCATTGTATTACACCATTTTTCTATTTCTGCCTTCCAGTTGAGTACTAGTGTACTTGGACAAACAACTATTGAAGTTGTTTCTTTTTTAGATTTTTGTTCTGTTCTTAGTAAAGCTATTATTTGTAAAGTTTTTCCCAGTCCCATATCATCTGCTAAAATTCCACCGAATTTATATGTTTCTAGTGTTTTAAGCCATTTATATCCTACTTTTTGATAATCTCTTAATATTTTTTCAAATGATTTATCTAGTTTTATTTTATCTGAAATATCAGTACTCTCTATAGAGTCTATAAGTTCTGAAAACTCTTCATTTTTAGATATATTAATTTCTTTGTTTGTTTCCATTAATTTTTCCAAATAGAAACTCCTACTTATTGGTAAATTTATAACTCCATTTTCTAATTTACTATAATCAATATCTAATGTCGTTGCCATTTCATCTAGTAAATCTAGCTCTTCATTACTTGACAAATCTAAAATGTCACCATTTTTTAATTTATGATATTTTTTCTTAATCTTATAATCTTTTAAAACTCCTTTTATTTCATTAATATCTATATTAACCTTTGAAAGGTTTAATTCTAACAATCCATTATCTATTTTTATACCTATATTTGAAATTCTAGGTTGTTTTATTTGTTTATTTTTAAATTTATCTGTAGCTAAAACTTCAAAGTCATTCATATAACCTTCAATTTTATGTACCAAAAATTCATATATATCATCTGTATTCTCCATAATAAATTCTTTTCTTTCTGGAGTTAATCCAAATCCATCCATAAATATTCTTTTTAAAACTGTCTTTTCAGATGGTATATCTCTAACAATATTATTTTCTTTTACATATGTATCATATCCTCTTTCTAATATATTAAATTCATACTTATCATAGCAAAATTTTAATTCCAATAAGATATTACCTTCGCCGTCTGTATCTAATAAAATTTTAGAAGCCAATTTGTCAACAATAAGACCTTCTTTTGCTATTTCTGCTGGTAATTCTTCTGTTTGTACATATTTAATATTTGGAAGTACAAATTTTGTAAATTCATCTAATTTATCTTCTGGAATTAATATCTTACTCTCATTTCTAAATAATTCAAGTAGTTTCAAAATGTTCTTTTCTTTTTCTAATATATAAATTTTATTTTGATAAAATACATATATTTTGTTATTTGATAATAAAATTGTATAATCTTCAATATTTAATTTTAATATATATTCTTCACTTTCTTTTACTTCATAGCCTGAATAATTCCAATAAGCATATATAGGTACTTCAACTTTTTCCTTTTTTAAGGTGCATGATATATCTAATTTTTGATCAGTAAATTGATATTTAAAAGTTCCATTATAATATGTATGACATGAAAGAACTTTGTTTTTTGTTATTTCAAAAAATTTATTTATATTTTCTCCTGTTAGATAAATTGCTTTATTAAAAGAGTTGTCCATTCCATATCTACTATATTTATTATTATATTCTATCATTTCTGCATATTTAATAATAAAATCAAATATTTCTTGCGAATCCTCTGTAAAATTTTCTCTTTTAGGAATAAGCCTTAATTGTTTTCCATAATACAATTCTGTTCCATTTTGGTATGCCTCATAAAAATCACAAATATTGTTTAGTACATACATTCTCGTTTGCCCTATTTTAAAAGATACCTTTAATGTTTCTATATTTTCTATCTCTACAACATATTCTAGTTTTACAGATGTTGCAAGATTTCCTTCTTTTCTATTTTTTATTTCATTAGTTTTTAAATATAATTGAACTAAATCTAGCCTATCTGTTGATTCTTGCTTAAAATTTCTTTTATATTTTTCTATCACTCTTAGTCCATCATAATATTTACTTTCATATTCGCGTCTTTTTCTTTCTTCTTCTTCTCTCTTTCTTAATTCTTCTAATCTTTTCCTTGCTTCTTCTTTTCTTTTTTCTGCAATTTTCTTTCTTCCCTCTTCTGTACTAGCATAATGCGGGTCTATCACTTCCATAGAAGTCGCAATTATATGTTTGCATAAATTTCCATTATAATAATCTTGGCATGTACATTGATATTCTGTTATCATATTCCCACATATTTTTAGGTTAGTCGTATATAGATCATAGTTTCCTTCTACCGATGCCTCTATTTCATAATTCTTTTCGTCTATCTTATTTACTTCTTTTACAATTACCAATTCATTATTATATAAGTTTCTTCCTCTTCTGTATCTAGCTGGATCATATCTTTTTCTAAATTGTAATGTTGTAAAATTTAATTCTATTACATCTATAATCATATTAACTAGCTCCTTTTGTTTTTACCTCAATTTTTTCTAACACCATTTTAATTCATATAATATTTGTTTTTCTTTCATCACTCGTTAATTTAAAGTTATTCATTCATAATACATTTTCTAGATTACTTCCAGCGAGGCAATTCATTATCTAATTGTTTAAATCCTTCTTCTACTTTTTCTTTATTTATACTTCCCATTCCCATTTCTTCCATCATAACCAATTGTTGTAATAACTTTTCTAATAACTCATCTGCCAAACTTGAAGATAAACGTCTTTCTATAGTATAAGGAATTAAAATATCACCTAGTACCCTGAATAATTTTTCTCCAAAAAGCATTCCGGAATTAACTTCTTTTTCTATTGTTTTATATCCTTTCATTTTATATAGGAATTTTTTATCAGAATATTTTAAATATTCTTCTTTTGTATAATTTTTTATTTCTTTATTTGATTTAATTACTTCTTTAGCTGTTTCTTCATCGATTAAATTATTATATATAAATTCAATTTTTTCTTTCTCTGGATTAACTTTTATTCCTGCCATTCCGAAAAAGCCACATGTAATCATTATAATTTTTTCTAATTCTTGTTTATCACTTTCTTTATAAATTTTTTCTAATATTTTATATACATCTTCTCCTTTTATTGCTCCATGCATTTCACACATTCCTATAATCACATTCATTTTTTCATTTATCTTTTCATTTTCTTCCATTAATTTTTTGTCTTCTATATATCTTTTCATTTGTTTGATAAATGGTATCACAATTGTCAGTTTTTTATCTTTGCAACTTATAAAAGCCATTCCATATGGTTTTAGTGAAAAATATTCGTACAATTTTTCTAATTCTTTTAATCGAATTTCTTTTAAATCTTTTTCTATTATTCCACTACTATTTGTTTCTTTAATAAGATTTATAACATATTTTGGCATATGTTTTATATTTTCCTTTAATATTTCTTCATAATTTTCTCGTATATATTTTTTAGGTTCTTTTAATATTTTTTCTAATTCCTCATTATTCTTAGTAACTGTCTGTGTTCCTAAAAAGGCAATTAATTGTATCCCCTCTTTTTCTTCAACATATTCTTCAAATTTTTTACCTTTTATGATATTGTCATCTGCTGATCTTTCAAATTCTTCTATTAATTCTTTTTTATCTTTTGCATACATTTCTTCATATTCATCGTCGTCATCCATATCATACATTTCCTCATTAATAAAATCTAGGAGTGATTCAAAATATTCAGCTATTTCATCATTTCCTAAACCATTATAATATTCTATAACTTTTTCGTATATATCTTTATTATATACTGATGTACCATTATCGTCTGCTTTTTCTAGAATTTCAGCTATTTTTTCCATATCTGGATTACTTTTTTCTAACTCCCACTCACATTTAATTTCATAACCTTCTCCTTCTTCTGGATAATCTTTTAGAAATTTTTCAAGTTCTTCTTCTGCTTCTTTTTCTTTATTTATTACATATAGGTCTCTTATAATCATTATTTTGTATTCTTTGATTTCAAACTCTTCAAAGTCAAACCATTCTATTAGTTCTTTTAATATATTTATTTCAGTTTCTATAATTTCTTCTTCTACAATCCAATCAGAAAAGCTTAAATAACTATCTACAAAATGTTCTAATCCAAATTTAAATATTGGAAATTTTTCATTAACTTCCTCTAATTTTTTTATCTGATTTTCTTTACATGTTTTTAATATTTCTTTTAATACCTTTTCATATCCACCTAAAATTTTATTAGTTAAAATTACTAATCCTTCTTCTTGTGGCTCATCATAAAACCTTTTATTTAGTCTTTCTAATTCTTTAATTTCTTTTTCAAATGTTTGGTTCAATTTTTTTAATGCTTCTTCATTTATTTTTTTGTTCATATCATTTCCTCCTTTTATGCATTTTTAATAATGTGTTTTCATTCATAATTCACTTTACATTATCTAATTAGCATTGATATTCTATTATATCTTTTACAACCTCTCCTGCTATAATCATCCCTGCCACAGATGGAACAAATGATATGCTCGCTGGAGTTCTTTTTTCTGTATTATGTTTTATTGGTTCTTCTTTAGAATATAAAACCTTTAAGCTCGTTATTTTTCTTTTCCTTAATTCCTTTCTCATAACCTTTGCTAATGGACATACAGAGGTCTTATATATATCACTTATCTCAAATTGCGTAGGATCTAATTTATTTCCTGTTCCCATACAAGATATTATAGGTACATCTTCTTTTTTTGCCTTTTCTATTAATTTTAATTTTGTGGTAATTGTGTCAACAGCATCTACAACATAACTTACTGAATCATCTATTAATGTTTCTTCTTCGATAGACATGTCTGTAGGTACATATGTTTCAACTTTCACATTAGGATTTATTAATAATATTCTTTCCTTCATGCATTCTACTTTTAATTTTCCTATATTTGATGTTGTCGCATGTATCTGTCTATTTATATTACTAGGAGATATTACATCATTGTCTACTAGTATGATATTTTCTATACCTGCTCTTACTAGACCTTCCACAACAAATGAACCAACTCCACCTATTCCATATACTATTATTTTTGATTTAGATAATTTTTCTAAATTTTCTTTACCTATTAATAATTCTGTTCTTGAATTCCATTTTTCTTCCATATTTTTCTCTCTTTATTTATTATTTTTTATTTCAATACATTTATTATATAACTTTTCTCCATACTGTTTTTGTGCATACATTTTTATTACTTTTTTAGGTATTTGTATATTGACTTTACTTTCATCATTGAATTCTAAGTGAATTCTATAATTTATCAATCCCTTTTTTGCTTTTTTTACTTGCAAATCTTTAAATTCAACAGCAAATCCATTTTTTATAGATTTATTAGATATTCTGGATAATTCGAAAAAATATAATTTTTCTTCGTCAAAATGTAGTATAAATTGTATATATTTTGATAAAGAAAAATACCCATATAATATATAATCCTTTGCTGTTGGCATAATTTGTGCTAATAAATAATTGTTATCTTCTAAATTATTCATTTTTAAAAACTTTTTTATATTTTCCCCATCAAATTTTTCTAGTTTATATTCCTTTATTTTTATTTTTTCTCCTTCTGAAAAAGCTTTATCTTGTTCTTTTTCTGCTTCAGTATTATTTTTCAACTCCTCAATTGATTTTTTAGCTCTAGAAAATCCTATTATAGCTCCTACTGTATATACTGTTACTAACATAATATTTAATCTAAAATTAAATAAATATGTAAATACATATGCTACTATATTTGCTATAATAAATGATTTGTTAAAATTGTCTTTAAACAAAACTTTTTTATCATTTTTTTTAGAGATTTTTCCTGTTATTATACCTCCTAATAAAGGTGCTAAAAAAAGCATAACTAAAGTAGGTAATAATTCCCCATTTGTTTTATACAATATTATTATAGTAAATATCATAAATAATTCTGTAAGTATTATTAATTTTGCTCCATATTTTAACAAAAAAGAATTTTGTGTAGTTTCTATTTTAATCACTCCTCTTCCCTTAATTTTATACTATTTTATACTATTTGACTCATTTTGTAAACCTTCAATTATAACAAAACAGGGTCAGGGAAATTTCTTATTGCTAATCAGACTTTTATATTATATAATTGTTTAGGAAATTATATTTCCTATAATATAAAAATAAGGAGTTTTCAATGTTAAGAATAAATAATATAAAAATCAAAAAAAATATATCAGAAGAACAATTAATAAATCAAATAATAAAAAAATATCATATTAAAAATTCTGACATTATTAAATGGAATATAATAAAAAAATCCATTGATGCTAGAAAGAAAAATGATATTTCTTTTAATTATACTGTTGATATTGAGGTTAAAGATGAATCTAAATATTCTAATATAAAAAAAATTGAAATAATTGATATAGATAAAAAAATAAAAAATAGTATAAATATCAATATCTTAAATTCTTTAAAATCTGAGCCCTCTCCTATTATTGTTGGAGCTGGTCCTGCTGGTCTATTTTCAGCCTTAACACTAATTCAAAACGGTATCTCTCCAATTGTTGTTGAACAAGGAAAGACTGTAGAGGAAAGAAAAGAAGATGTAAATAATTTTCTTTATAATAGAAATTTAAATATTTCTTCCAATGTTCAATTTGGTGAAGGTGGTGCTGGTACTTTTTCAGATGGAAAACTTACTACTGGAATTAATAATCCATTATGTCAAAAAGTTTTAAAGGAATTTGTTAATTTTGGAGCTCCTGAAGAAATTTTATATTTATCTAAACCTCATATTGGTACTGATAATTTAATTAATATTATTAGAAACATAAGAAATTATATAATTTCTAAAGGAGGAAAATTTTATTTTAATACTAAATTTATAAATTTTAGTATTAAAGATAATCAGATAAATTCTGTATCACTAAAAAACTTAATTACTAATGAATCTTTTGAATTACCTACAAATAGATTAATTTTAGCAATTGGTCATAGTTCTAGAGATACTTTCAAATTATTATATGAAAATGGTATTAATATTGAAAAAAAGAACTTTTCTGTTGGGGTTAGAATAGAACATCTTCAACAAAATATTAATATAGCACAATATGGTGATAATCCAAATTTAAAATTGCCACCTGCTGAATATAAATTAGCATATCATTCACCATCTGGACGTTCTTGCTATACTTTTTGCATGTGTCCTGGCGGAACTGTCATTGCTTCTTCTAGTGAAAAAAATACAATTGTTACAAATGGAATGAGTAATTATTTAAGAGATGGTACTAATGCAAATTCTGCTTTACTTGTTAATGTGACTCCAGATGATTTTACTGATTCTTCTCCTTTGGCTGGTATATATTTTCAAAAAGATTTAGAAGAAAAAGCTTTTGTTTTAGGTGGAAGTAATTATAATGCACCTATTCAAAGAGTAGAAGATTTCTTACATAATAAAAAGTCTTCTACTATTGGTTCAGTTATACCTTCATATTTACCTGGTACAACTTTATCTGATTTAAATGAAATTCTTCCTCATTTTGTTTCTTCTACATTAAAAGAAGGAATATTATATTTTGACAAAAAAATATCAGGATTTGCAAATCCTGATAGTATATTAACAGGTGTTGAAACTAGAAGTTCTTCTCCTGTAAAAATTCCTCGAAACAGCCATTTAACTTCTAATATAGAAGGGATTTATCCTTGTGGTGAAGGTGCAGGATATGCTGGGGGAATTATGTCTGCAGCTGTAGATGGTATTAAATGCAGTTTAGCTATTTTAGGTGTTTTGAATAAATTCAATTAAACTTTCTACCAAATAATCAACATCTTCTTTAGTATTATCATCTCCAAAGGTGACCCTTAATGTTCCTTCTAAATACTCCTTTTCTAGACCAATTGCTGTTAATACATGTGATGGCATACTACTTCCAGAAGAACATGCACTCCCAGCAGATGCACATATTCCTCTTTCATCAAGCTTCATCAATAATTCTTCGGCATTTACTCCTTTAAAGGATATATTACTGTTTCCTGGTAGTCTATACTGTAGCGAACCATTTATTTTACTATCTGGTATTTTATTTTTTACCTGCTCAAAATAATAATCTCTTAATACTTTTAATTTACTAATGTGGTTCTGCATATTATCTTTAGCTATTTTGCAAGCTTCACCTAATCCTACCATTCCAGGAACATTTTCAGTTCCTGCTCTTTTATTTTTTTCTTGATGGCCTCCATCTATTAAATTTTTAAATTCTACATTTTTATTCACATATAATGCACCTATTCCCTTTGGTGCTCCTATTTTATGTCCAGACAATGATAACATATCTATTTTTAACTTTTTAACATCGATATCAATATTGCCACAAGCCTGAACTGCATCTGTATGAAATATTATTCTTTTTTTATTTGCTATTTCGCCTATTTGTTGTATCGGTTGAATTGAACCTATTTCATTATTTGCAAACATTATACTAATCAGTACTGTTTCATCTGTTATGCTATTATTCAACTCTTCTATATTTATTATTCCATCTTTGTCTACATTTAAATATGTGACTTTATACCCTTTTTCTTCTAATGTTTTGCAAGTATTTAATATCGCCGGATGTTCTATTTTTGATGTTATTATATGCTTTTCTTTGTTTTTATCTAAATTCATAATTCCTTTTAATACTGTGTTATCACTTTCTGTTCCTCCACTTGTAAAATATATTTCATTTTTATCGCAATTTATTAAATTAGCTACATTTCTTCTTGCTTCTTCCACTCCTGCTCTAGCTTTTCTTCCTAATTTATATAGTGATGATGGATTTCCATATTCTTGCATAAAATATGGGAACATTTTATTGACTACTTCCTTTCTTACTTTAGTTGTAGCCGCATTATCAAAATATCTTATTTTCATTTTACTTCTCTCCTCAAAAAATCTTCTTAAGATATTTTATGCTAATTATTATTTATTATTTCTTTAATTTCTCTTATCTGATTAATTGTGGTTTCATATCCATGCTTATAACAACTATCTAATTTTTGAATGTCTAATAATCCTGTTTTATCTGTATTAATAGTTAATATATAATCACTTTGTCTTAAATTTTCCTCTGATATTTTATTTCCCATTAAATCAATTGTTCTCATTGCTATATCCATATAATTACTGTCTTCTGTTATATCATCTGCTTTAAAATTAACTGCTATCACTTTATCCATACCTTGATTTTTCACCTCTATTACTGGCACATTATTTAGAGCTCCCCCGTCTAAAAATTTATGTTCTTTAAAATCACATGGGCAAAATACTGCTGGAAAACTACTTGTTGCTCTTAATGCTTTTCCAACACTTATATCCATTATATATTTACCATATACATTATTTCCACTTGGGATTTTATTAGTAAATATATATTCTCTTCCATCTTTTATATCTACAGCTGGTATTGATATTGGCATTTTTGTAATCTGGCATATATTATTTATTCCTTTTTCTTTTGCTAATTTATCAAATAATTCTTCTATATTTTCTCCTCTTCTAAATCCCGTATTCTCTCTTTTTAATACATTGCTTATCTTTGCAACAATTGGATTTGCACCTATACCTACTATATTTTTAGAATACTTTTTAAATAATTTATATATGCTATCTGGGGAATATCCTAAAGCATACAGTCCTGCTATTAATGCTCCTGAACTTGTCCCTCCAATAGCATGTATCTTTAGCCCACTATCTTCTAATGCCTTTAACACTCCAGCATGTGCAATTCCTCTAATTCCACCACCTGACAAAGCTATCCCTAAACTCACTTCTTCACCTTTTTTCTTTTCTTATTTATATACATTATTTACTTTTATATTATTTTTAATCAATCTTAGATCATTTTCTCTGTTTATGACATTTTAAAATCCTCACCATTCCTCTGTATAACTTAAAAAACTGGAAAGTTTTTTTACTTCCCAGTTTTTTAAATTTTCTTAATTTTTTATTCTTGAATTCCTCTAGCTATTACTATTGTTTATCAGTATAATAGAATTCTCCAAATCCATATTCTATTTTATAATATTCTTTTATAAATTCTGGTTCTGTTAATGTATTAAAAGTATACGTTGGCTCTAATATTACTGTACCTTCTGAATTAACTACTCCCCATTTTCCATCTGCTTTAATTCCTGCATATCCATATGAGTTTAAATCTGTAACTTTATCATATATATAATCTACAACCACATTTCCATCTTTATCGACAAATCCCCACTTACCATTTTGTGATTTTGCATAAATATTGTTTTCTGTAAGTATATCTTTATTTTCTTTTTCATTTCCTGCAAAGTCAAAATATTTTGTTTCTGTATCATTATATATTTTTATATAATCTTTTTCTTTATCTATTACTGCATTTGTCATTTCACACAATTTATTTAATTGCTTATCATATATTTGAGTTATACTACTATCTGATAAAGTTGTTACTATACATTCTGTTCCTTCTAATTTTTCTATAGAATTATATTTTATTTCTATTATTGGTTCTTCTTTTTCATTAATAATTCCTAATTTTCCACCAGATACTGAAACAATAAAATAGTCATCATATAAATATTCTATATATGAATAGTTAGAATCAGTTATTGGATTTCCATCTTTATCTATAATACTATATGCTGATTCTTGTGAATTATCTATTTTTATTTTATAATTTTCATTACTTGTTTCTATTATATATATATTACTATCAACATCTGCTTTTGTACCGTCTTTTTGATATACCTCAACTTCTCCTTCAGCATTTGCAGCATAAATGTATATACCTGTACTATCAATTTGAGAAAATTCTACTGGTATAACTATATTTCCTTCAATTGTTGCTACTCCAAATCTTTTTGTTTTCTCTAATATTAAAGTATTATTTTCACTATTATATGATATTGACTGATATTCATTTTTTATAATTTGTTCATCATTTTTATACATACCATATTGTCCATTTTGTGCTGCTATCAAATATATATTGTTATTGTCCTTAATATCTATTATTCTAGAAACTTCTGTATATTCTGGTTTTAATATTATATTACCTTTTACATCTACATATCCATATCTATATCCATCTTCAGTTGTATTTGAAACGATATATCCTGCTTTTTTATATCCATCTTGTTCATTAGTATAATTATCTACTGTTATTTGGTCATATTCTGGATCAACTATATAATTACCTTTATTATTGATAACACCATATTTTCCATTTAATTTTACTAGTAATTCCCCTTCTTTATATGGTAGTCCTTCAATTGATTCATATTCTGGATTTACTATTACTTTTCCTTCTAAATTTATTAATCCTATTTTTCCATCTTGTTCATATGTTAATATATTTTTTTCATACATTAAATCACTTGCTATATTTTTTAATTTTATAGGTTCTATATTATTAAAATCAGTAAAAATTTGCTCATTATTTTGATTTAAAACTTTTGTGGTATCATCATCATTATAGCATATAAAAACAGACTTTGATGGATTTGGTATTATTATATTTGTATATTCTGGTGTTATAACTACATCTCCTGATTTATTTATAACACCATATTTTTCATCTTTTCTTAAAATAAAATATTCATAATTTTCAATATCTATTTTTTCTATGTCATATTCCAATCCACTTTTTTCAACTTGTCTATATATAATCCATCCTACTATAGACATTATAATTAATATTCCAATTACTATCATTACTATATATCTTTTTTTCATCTGAACTCCCTACCTTATTTTTCATTTTTTATCTCGGTTTCGTCTTCTGTAGTTACAATATTATTTTTGCACGCTTTTACTTTTAATATTCTTTTATCTTCATATTCTTCAATTTTATATGTTACTTTTTCTGTTTCTACAACAGGTTTTTCCTCATCTTCTGGTATTCTTCCCAGTTCTTCTTGAAGAAATCCTGATATAGTGTCATAGTCTCCTTCTGGAATGCCAGCATTTAATAATTTATTAACCTCATATATTGGTAAACTTCCTGATAAAATATATGTGTTTTCATCTATTTTTTCATATTCCTTTTCGTCTTTGTCATATTCATCATATATGTCTCCCACAAGTTCTTCTAATATATCTTCCATTGTAACTATTCCTGCTGTTCCTCCATATTCATCAACTATAATAGCTATTTGCATTTTGTTTTTTTGTAACTCTTTGAATACTTCATTTATTAATCTATTTTGTGAAACAAAATATGCTTCTTTTACTACATTTTTTACTCTAAAACTTTTTTTATTGATATTTTTTAAAACATCTTTTACATATAATATACCTTTTATCTCATCAATTGTTTCATCATATACTGGAATTCTACTGTATCTATACTCTTCTTGTGACAGTTCATCTAATAATTCTTCTGTACTTATATTGATATCAACTGCAAATATATCTTTTCTATGTCTCATAATTTCAGATACTGTTATATCATTAAATTCAAAAACATTATTTATTAATTCTTTTTCCTCTTCTTTTATTGTTCCTTTTTCTTCTCCTTGATTTATCATCATCTTTATTTCTTCTTCAGTAACAGTCTCTTCTTCGTTTTCTCCTACACCAAAAATGCTTGATATTGCATTTGTAACTACTGTTAATAATTTTACAAATGGTGCTGTTACTATTGAAATTCCTCTAATAACTCCTATTGTTGCATATGATATTTTTTCATAATGTTTCATCGCTAATCTTTTTGGTACTAATTCTCCAAATACTAATGTGAAGAATGATAATATAATTGTTATAATTATTATTGATACACTTCTCCATACTCCTAAACTTACCGCTGGTATTAAATTATTTAAAATTGGTGCTAACATATCTGCAAATGTATCTGAAGCAAAAGCACTTGATAAAAATCCAGCTAATGTAATTCCTATTTGTATTGTTGCTAGAAACTTACTTGGTTCTTTTAGCATTTTTTCTATTTGTTTTGCTTTTTTATTTCCTTCTTTTGCCTGTTTCTCTACTTTGGCATCATTTAAGGATATAAATGCTATTTCACTTGCTGCAAAATATGCATTTAGTAAAATTAATATTACTAATACAATTAATTGTGAAAACATTAAAATACGCCCTTTCTTGTTTTAATATAGTTTGTTTATTATTTTTATTATATTCTATCAAAGTTTCTTTTTTTATTCAATACCTTTTAATTTTTAGTTTTGCTATTAGTTACTGGATAATGGTTGTTACCAATTAATTTGCCAGAATCATTGTAATTATAATATTTGAATTAATTGTGAATGTGATTGGAAAATTATATTAGAAACAAAGTTACACAAAAAATTGAACGCAAAATCAAAATTTTAACGTTCAATTTTTCTATATATTACATACCTGTAACAGGTAATATTTTTTTGCTTGTAAACTGTTTTTCATCTATAGCTTTTTCTATTTTAGGTTCTTCGTTTTTATTATTATTAACTGTCACAGTTATCTCTTCATTTAAACTTATATCCACTTCTATCAAGTCTTCATGTATTTCATAACCACTAATCGTTCTAGTCTCTTTAATGTAATATTTTCCTGGTATTAAATTTTCTATTTCAATCACACCATTACTATCTGTTTGTAAATTTGTATATATTACATTTTTATTTTCATCTAATAACTGGAATTCTACTCCTTGTAATTTTTCTTGTGTATTTTCATCTTGCTTTACAATTATCAATTTAGTTTCATTTTTATTATATTTATCTTGAATATTTCCAGTTCCATCTTCATATGTTGATGCTGTTAAAGCATAATCTTGTAGATTAGAATTATTTGCTCTTCCATATAAAATCGGTTTTGTTTCTATCTTTGTTTCTATATCTATCTTTATTATTCTATCCTCTATCATATTTTTTATTGGAACTAATATTTTAAATGTTTCATTAGCTTCAAATTCCTCTTTTTCAGTATTATTCTCATCTGTTATTTTTATTCCTTCAATTGCTTGATTATTTTCATCTGTTACTTTTACTTTATATTTATCTATGGTTGTATTTGCACTTACTTTATATTTTTTAGATACATAATTTAACTCTATATCATCTTGTTCCCATGTTTCTTGAATAGGTTTTATATCTACTTTATTAGAAATCTGTATTTCACTAGAATTGTTAGCATCATTTACTATTTTATATAATGCATTTAATGTTCTTATTCCAGCATCTCCAATTGCTTCATAATCACTTAACTGGTTTCCATGAATATATGTATAAACAGCCTGTTTTGTAGCAGTAAAGGCTTCCTCTTTATTTGCAACTCCCAATTCTTCTATAGTTTTATATGGATATCCATTAATTAAAATTCTCCATAAGTTAACATCTTTTATAGCTTCCTCTACTGAAACATCATATGAAGGATTTGTACCTGATACTCCGACTTTTCGTTTTGTCTAAGCAATATGCTGGATAAGACTTACCATCATAATTATATTGAGCATAATATGTTTCTACTATAATTCCTCTATATTTCAATAATTGCCCGCAATCCCCTACTGATTGAATATTTGCTGTATCTAAATTACTTGCATTTACTGAATTTGCAAAATTAAAAAAACTCATTAAAATTACAGCAAAAATTATAAATGATATTTTTATTATTTTTTTGATTTTATACAAATTATTTTCACATCCTTTATTATTTTTCTATCCCTTGTATACATCTTCTGTAATTTGGTTCATTTTCTACACATGTTATTAATGTGATTGTATTTTCATCCGTTTCTTCTAACTCACTCCAATCTGTATTTTCTATTATTTCATGTTTAGTTACTTCATATATTCTTTCTATCCCGTTATATTTATATTTAATTTCATCTCCTTCCTTTAATTCTTTTAGTCTACTAAAATAGTTATTTTTATAACCTCTATTATGAGCCGCTAAGCCTACATTTCCTGTATCTTTAGAAGTTTCTTCAAAATGACCAACATAATCTTCCATAACTTCTTTAGTAGTTCCCTCTTGTATCTCTGCTTTTAGTGATATTTTATCTATTTGTATATACCACTCTTCTTTTTCTTTATTTTCATTTAAATTTACCACATTATTCTCTTCTAAACTATTTGAATTAATATTGTTAGCTTGATTTAAATTTTCTTGTGATACAAAATTAGCTTTGAATTCCACTTTATTTGCTTTAAAAGTTTCATTATTTATAAAAAAATTTATGAATAAATATATTATTATTGAAATAATAAAAGAAAAAATATTTATAAATTTACTGGTGTATAATATAATAGGCACTCTCTCCTTATGAAAATTGTATTGTGATTTTTTAGATTTGATTTTTGATTTTTTGATTTTTTCTAGAATAAATTTCAAAAATTTCTTGAATCAATCTTTTAGATTTGCAAATCTTTATAATATGAAATAAATATAACACTATATATATAGTAATACATTTTTTCCCATTTGTAAAGAACTTTTCACCGCAAAATTCGACATTTGGATAACTATTCAGTCAAAATCAAGCGATATTCTTGAATAGGAAAGACTTGATTTTTCCCATTCAAGAAAAAAGTTTGAGAAGGCGAGTTATTATATATTTATTTTTATAAATGACGAATGTGATTGGAGAATTGTTAGAAACTCTTGAATAATTTTATGGAAAATGTTCGCGTCGAGCGATAGCGAGGACTAAGTGAAAGGGTGCCATAAAATTATTTTAGAGTTTCTTATAATTTGTATTGAGCCGAGGAATTTATAAAAATAAATATATAATAACTCGCCTAACTTCCAACGTTTTGTTGTAATTTTTCAAATTATTATTCTATTTTTAAATCTAACTCGAAATAGAACTCAACACCATCTTCTTTATTAATAACACCATAATTATTCTTATAATTGCTCATAATTGCTTTTACAAACGATAATCCTATACCTGTTCCTCCATCTGCTCTATTTCGTGATTCATCTACTTTGTAAAATCTATTCCAAATTCTAGCTAGATCTTCTTCTTTTATATTCATACCTGTATTAAATACTTTTATTCTTACTTTATTTTTTTCTATGTTTACACTATTTTCTATTACTATTTTCTTTTTTCCATTTACCTCTTCAACATGTTTTATTGCATTTGTTAAATAGTTTGTAATTACTTGCTCTATATAAAAATCATCTGCTATAACATTTATTTCATCAGATGAATCTAACTCAACTTCTACTCCTTTTTCTTCAAGCATAACTTTTGATTTTCTGATAACTTCTTTTTCTAATTCAACTATGTTGAATTTTGTGTCTGAAAATTCTCTCTTACCATATTCTAGTTTCATTAATTCTAATAACTGTTTTACCAATTTATCCATTTTGTTAGTCTCATCTAATATTACTTCTGCATAAAATTTTCTACTCTCATCATCTGTATTTACATTCTCTAATAAACCTTCACTATATCCTTGTATTAATGCAATTGGTGTTTTTAACTCATGTGATACATCTGATATAAAGCTTTTTCTCATTTCATCAATCTTTGATTTTTCTTCTATATCTTTTTCCAATTCTATATTTGTTCTTCTTAATTGCTTAATGGTTCTTTCCAATTTATCTGACATTAAGTTTATACTTTTGCCAAGATTGTTTATCTCATCATCTGCATCTGTTATTCTGTATTTATGACTGAAATCTAAATTTGCCATATTTTTAGCTATTGTATTTAATTCTAATATTGGCTCTGTAAATTTTTTACTTACAAATGACACTACTACCGCTGATATCAAAATAGTAAATCCTGCAATCAAGTATAGAAAATTGTTTGATATTTTTACACTTTCTTCTATTGATGAAACTGGTATTCTTATATACAATAAATATTCATTGTCTAATTTTGCAGATAATAATATATATGATATATTTGTCTTATTATCTCTTGTTCTCCTAATTATATACTCATCATTTTGTTCTAGTAATTTTCCTTCATTTAATGAATTTGTCATCTCATTCATTTCACCAAAAGTTGATAAAAAATCTTTATTAGATGTAAAAACATTTATATTTTCATCATCTTTTATTAATATATCAAAATTATTTTTTACTGCCAATTTATTTAATTCTGAATCTATATCTATATTTGATGGATTATTATAATAATTATTTATCAATGAATATACATTTTTTAAATCTTTTGTCTTACTATACAAATAAAATTGTTCAAACACAAAATTATTTAATAAAATCAAAAATAAAATTATTAAAATAATTATCAATGATACCATTAAAAATAGTTTAACTCTTACTGATTTTAGTGCATTTCTTATTTTTTCCATTTTTACTCACATTCCTTTATAAGACATAAATTTGGTTGAAAAAATTTAAATTTTTCAACCTAACTATTTATTTCACCTCAAATTTATATCCTACACCTCTCATTGTTTGAATATATTTTCCTTTTTTCCCTAATTTGTGCCTTATTTTCTTTATATGACTGTCTATTGTCCTTGAATCTCCATAATAGTCATAGTTCCAAACATTATTTAATATTTTGTCTCTTGATAATGCTATGTTTTCATTTTCAACCAAATATGTTAAAAGCTCATATTCTCTTAAACTTAATTCTATCTGTTTTCCATCAACCTTTACAGTTCTTCCTTCTTTGTCTATTTCTATTCCACCATAGTCCTTAATTTCTCTTTGATCTCTGTTAGTTCTCTTTAATATAGCTTCTACTCTTGCTACTAATATTTTAGGACTAAAAGGTTTTGAAATATATTCATCAACTCCTAATTCAAATCCAAATAACTCATCTTGCTCTTCCCCTCTTGCTGTTAGCATTATAATTGGAACTTTAGACTCTTGTCTAATTTGTCTTAGTACAGACCATCCATCTAATTTAGGCATCATAACATCTAATAGTATAAGACTGATTTTATTTTTATTTTCTTCAAAAACTTCTAACCCTTTTTCGCCATCTTCTGCTTCTAATATACTATATCCTTTTGCTACTAAGAAGTCTTTTATTATCTTCCTCATCCTTTGTTCATCATCTACAACTAATATACAATTATTTAACATATTGCCTCTCATTCCTTTCTGAAGTTATAAATATGGTTTTAAAAAATAAATCTTGACATAACTAATAGTGTAATTATTCTTCAAACAATTACTTCTAATTTCATTATTTCTATTATATATTATACAAGGGTTTTATGTCTATACTGTGAAAAAAATTTATCCATTTTTTGTTATTAGATAATGTTTTAGAAAATAATATAATCCAAAATCATTGTAATTATAATATTTGAATTAATTGCGAATGTGATTGGAGAATTATATTAGAAACTCTCAAATGATTTTATGGAAAATGTTCGCGTCGAGCGGTAGCGAGGACTAAGTGAAAGGGTGCCATAAAATTATTCTAGAGTTTCTTATAATTCGTATTGAGCCGAGCAATTTAATGAAAATATTATAATTACAATGATTTTGGATATTTAATCTATAAAAAACATTATCTAGTAACCATTTTTTGCTATTATGATGTAAAAATTGCACAGCGATTTCTCTGTGCAATTTTTAAATAAATATTTAGTTTTTCACATAAACAGTCTTTGTATTATAAGCCAATTCTATATTTTCCTCTTTCAATATTCTCATTATCTTCATATTAATATCTTCTACTTCTTTAACATAACTAGCATAACTAACTGAATTTGTATAAGTATATATTAGCATATTTATTCCATTATCTGTTATTTGATCAAATCTTACAATAATTGAATCATCATAGACACTTTCTCTATTTTGTAACATTTTCTCTATTTTTGCTCTTAGCAATTCTAATTTTTCTAATGGAGTATTTAATTCTACACATAAATTTGTTTTATATCTTCTTTTCTCCATTTTGCTCCAATTAGTTACTGATGCATCTGCTATTATCGCATTTGGCACATTAACTAATGCATTTTCAAATGTTCTTATTCTCGTTGTTCTAAAAGTTATATCTTCTATTGTTCCTTCATAACTTTCCATTTCGATCCAGTCTCCAACAGCAAAAGGCTTGTCAATAAATATTACTAAACCACCAAATAAATTTTTAGCTGTATCTTGTGCTGCTAAAGTTATAATTACTCCACCTAGACCTAATCCTGCAACTAAACCAGTCAAATTAATTTCTAATATAGCTAATATTAAAAATATAGCTATTACATATATTATAATTCTTATAATCTTTAGCATAAATTCAAATACAGTGTCGTCCATTTTTTGACTTATTTTTTTCTTTATTTTTTTGCCTAACACTGTTTTTGAAGTTAGGCTATTTGCTAGTCCATAAGCTATCTCTAATACACTTATTATTTTAAAAGCTTTTGTAACAATATCCATTACATAATCATTTATTTGTAAAGGTACTTTTAAAAATACTATAGCTAAATATATACCTAATATTATGAAAAATATTTTCAATGGTCTAAAAAATGCACTTTCCTTGATTTCTTTAGCTTTTTTGCTTTTTATTTTAAATATTCTAATAATCATATATGCAAAAGTACCACTTAATATCCTAAAAAATACAATTATCCCTATTGCTATTATAATATCTATTACTTGTATAGATGTTATTCTATTCCAAAATTCAACTATCTGATCCATAATTTCCCCCATACTCTATTCCATATAATCTCTTAGTTTTTTACTTCTGCTAGGATGTCTTAACTTTCTTAATGCCTTTGCTTCTATTTGTCTTATTCTTTCCCTTGTTACTTTAAATTCTCTTCCTACTTCTTCTAGTGTTCTTGATTTACCATCTTCTAAACCAAATCTTAATTTTAAAACTTTTTCTTCTCTTGGTGTTAATGTACTCATTACTTCTTCTAATTGTTCTCTAAGCATTGTATAAGCCGCTGAATCTTGTGGAGCCGGAGAATCATCATCTTGTATAAAATCTCCTAAATGACTATCATCTTCTTCTCCTATTGGAGTTTCTAAAGATACTGGATCTTGAGCAATTTTTTGTATTTCAGCTACTTTTTCTACAGAAATTTCCATCTCTGCTGCTATCTCTTCTGGGGTTGGCTCTCTTCCTAATTGTTGTAATAAATGTCTAGAAGTTCTAATTAATTTATTTATAGTTTCTACCATGTGAACTGGTATCCTTATTGTTCTAGCTTGATCTGCAATTGCTCTAGTTATTGCTTGTCTAATCCACCAAGTTGCATAAGTACTAAATTTAAATCCTTTAGAATAATCAAATTTTTCTACTGCTTTTATTAGTCCCATGTTTCCTTCTTGAATTAAATCTAAAAATAGCATTCCTCTTCCAACATATTTTTTTGCAATACTTACAACTAACCTTAGATTAGATTCTGCTAGTTTTTGTTTTGCTTCTTCATCACCTTGTAATACCTTTTTAGCTAAATCTAATTCTTCTTCATATGTCAATAATGGAATTCTTCCTATTTCTCTTAAATACATTCTAACAGGATCATTAACATTTATACCTTCATAACTTGTATCAGTAATTTCATCTAATTTTAAATCTTCTACTTCTTTTAAATCTTCTATATCTGGCTCTTCGTCCATATCATCATCTTGTAATAAATTCACTCCTAGTTCTTCAAAAGCATCAAAAACTTTATCTATTTGATCAGGATTAACATCATCTAGTTCAGATGCCAAATCACCATAAGTTATTTTTCCTTTTTCTTTTGCCTTTTTCAATATATTATTTACTTTTTCTTCTTTTAATTTTTTAGTTTCTTCTGATTCTTCTTCATTTTTCTCTTTTTTTGCTTGTTCTACTTTTTCTGCTTTTTCATGTGCTTTTTTTCTTACTTTTTCTATTTTTTCTTTAACTTCTTCTTGATTTAATTCTTCTTGTTTCTTTTCTTCGCTTTTCGCCATTTTTTATCACATTCCTTTCCTAAATGTGAAAATCTGGTTGAAAAAATTGAATTTTGCAATGTCATTTTCAACCTAATTTCACCCCTATCTAATTTTTGCTAATTTTATAATAATATCATTTAGCTCTTTTTCTAAATCTTTCTTATTGATTTCTTCAGATTGATTTTCTAAAAGTTCTAATATTTCGATTTTTCTTTCATTTAGTTTTTCTTTTTCATAGCTTTGGATAATGTCATCTATTGCTTTTTCAATATCTTCAATCCCATAATCTTCTGCCATTATCATAGTTATATGGTTTTGTTCTTCCTCTGTCAAATTGTCTATAATACTGTTTATATTACTATTTCCATTTTCAAATTCTTCATACAATTTTTGAGCAATCTTTCTATCTATGTCATATTTAAAATCTTCAATATCAATATTTTGTTTTATTATTTGATATATATTCATATCTCCTGATAATAATATTGACAAAATTGTATTTTCTCTCCTTTTGGTTGCCTCAGAAATATTATTACTATTATCTTTTTCTATATGTCTTATTACTGGTTTTGATTTACTTAGTATTTTTTCATCTTTGTTGTCTTTATATGTTAGTTTATTTACCTCTGCATATATGGCCTCTTTTGAAACATCATATTCTTTAGCTATTTTTTCAATATATATCTCTTTTTCCATATTGTTATCAACTTTTGAAATTATTTTTGCAATCTCATTTAAAAATTTTATTTTATCATTTGTACTTTCTAAATTTAAAGATTGTCTCAATATTTTGACTTTAAACTCTATCACAGAAATGGCTTTATCTACTAAATTTTGAAATCTTGCATTTCCATATTTTATAACATATTCATCTGGGTCTTTTGCTCCTTCCATTTGTAATACTCTTATGTCACAACCCATATTTTGCAATATTTCCATAGCTCTTACTTTAGCAGTTTGTCCAGCTTCATCTGAATCATAGCTTAATATGATTTGTTCTGTATTATTTCTTAATAAATAACCTTGTTGTTGAGTCAAGGCAGTTCCTAAAGATGCAACCACATTATGTATTTCTCTTTGATGAAGTGATATAACATCCATATATCCTTCTACAATCAACAATTTTTTCTTTATATCATATTTTTTAGCTACATTTAGTCCATATAAATGTCTTCCTTTACTATATACAACATTTTCTGGAGAATTAATGTATTTTGGTTTTGAATCATCTAGAACTCTTCCTCCAAAAGCAATTACTCTCCCTCTAACATCACATATAGGAAACATTAGCCTATTTCTATATCTATCTATATATTGTCCACGTTCATTTTTATTTACTAAGCCGGACTCTAAAATCTCTCTTTCTTCAAAACCTTGTTTTTTTAATTCTCTATATAGTTCATCAAATTTTCCTGAAAATCCAATCTGAAAGGATTTTAATGTTTCATTTGATAACTTTCTCTTTTTTATGTACTCTTGAGCTATTTTAGACTCTGGTTTATATAGATTTTCGTGATAATATTTAGCTGTAAATTCATTTACTTTATAAACTTTCGCTTTTAAGGCCTCTCTTGCAGAATCTACATTATTTTCTAATGTAGGTAATTGTATATTTGATCTTTCTGCCAAGGATTGAACTGCTTCCACAAAATTAATTCCTTCAATCTTCATTAAAAATGTAAAAACATTTCCTCCCACACCACATCCAAAACAATGAAATATTTGCTTTTCTGGAGATACAGAAAATGATGGTGATTTTTCATTGTGAAATGGACATAGACCAAAAAAATTTCTTCCGCTTCTTTTTAATCTTACATATTGTGATATAACATCTACAATATCATTTGTTTGCCTCACTTCATCGATGATTTCATCACTATATCTTGCCATTTTCTTCCTCCTCTCCTAAAATATTTCACATAACTATACATAATTATATTATTCGACGCATTTAACATAAATCCTTCTATTTTTTTAAACAATAATTGGTTGTTTTTTGAAACAAATCGGAAAAAATGTCCCACATAAAGGACATTTTAATTTATATTTCACAAATATTTAATTATTCATCAACATTATTTTATTATCCATCTTATTTACTATTTTTGCATAATTAACCAATTCCTTAGAATCTTTCTTATTTATTTGCTTATCAGTTTTATATTTCATTTTATGCTCTAAACTAGCCCAAAAATCCATAGCCATTGTTCTTATTTGAATTTCAACTTTCACATAAATTATTTGTTTTGACAAAGTAACTGGTACTTTAACTATCATATGATAACTAGAATATCCGCTTTCTTTTGGATGATTAACATAGTCTTTTTCTTTTTCAATATTAATTCCTGGTATTTTTTCTACTAAATTTCTTATTTTAAATATATCATCTTTTAATTGACATACTATTCTAACACCAGCTATATCATTTATATTCTGTATCATCTCTTTATATGTAAGTTCATTACCTTTTTTCTTCATTTTATTTATTATACTCTCTGGTTTTTTTATTCTAGAATTTACATGGTCTATTAAATCATAATTATAAAAAACTTTAAATTCTTTTTGCAAAATATTTATTTTTGTTTTTAATTCTTCTATTGCCATTTCATATATTATCATTATTTTCTCAAAAGTATTTGTCTTCTCCTCTATTTTTTCATCATAACTTAAAAAGTTCTTCATTTCCACAATTCCTAATTCTTTAATTTTATTTTTTTTCATATAACATCACTACTCCTTATATGATATTTCCCTTTTTCTCTTTAGTATATGCATATACTATCGATTTATTGTTTCCAAAAAATATTAAAATTGTGTTTTTTTTATGAACTTAATTCATTAACGTTGTTTATTGATTAAATATGAAAAAACTTGTTTTTCCTATTCAATAAATAAAGAGTATATCAATAATAATTATTTTGACATACTCCTAATAAATTTTATTCTATTTCTATACCGCCATCTTTACGCTCTGCTCTGTTTACCTTTGGCATTTCTTCTCTACTAAGTTTTTTAGCTGTTTTAGCTTTTTCCATTAATTCACGTTTTTTTATTGAACTATTTATGGCATCTAAATATCCTTTTCTTTCTTCCTCGCTTTTGGTACTTAAATTTTTTATAAGACCTGAATTTATGCAATCTTCTAATGCTTTTAACTCATCTTCACTTAATTGATTCATTATTGAAACATATTTTTCTCCTTGTTCTTTAGGTACGCCTTCTTCTACTACTTCGCTTATTAAGTCTTTCACATTATAATTTTCTTGCTCATTTTCACTTAATTTATGTCTTGCTATTTCTAAATCTAGGTCTGTTAAGTTTTCATTATTTTTAGCTAACACCTCTAAGAAATATTCTACTTCTTCTTCAGAAAGATTTCCCATGTCTTCTATAATTGAACCTACAGAAACTCCCGTATTTTTTGCTTCCCTTACTACTCTTTGGGCTTCTCTTTTTAGAAATCTATTAGTTACTTCTTCTAAATTATATTTACTTTCTTCGTCTTCATCCAATAGACACATATATTCTTCTTCTATCATTTTAGGCATTCCTGCTCTTATCAATTCATTTAATGGTACTACTTGTTCCATTGAACGCATATTTAGAGAGCCATTTCTTTCATGATATAATATTGCAGAATTTTTAGCAAGTACTTTATATATTTGATGTAGTTCTCTATCTGTTTTTTTAGAGTTCTCTAGAAGTGTTTTTATTTTCCCTACCAATTCCTCTTGTGGTACTAATCCATTTAATGAGTTATACAATCTTTTAATATTAATATAACTTGCTGCTATTTGCTGTTCTTCACTATTTATTGTTCCAGCCAATTCAACTCTTTTAGATACTGGCATTGATTCATCTTGTAATACTTGTACAGTTGTTTTATCTGATGCTTTTTTGCCTATTTCTACTGTTACCTCATTTGGTACTGTTTCAGAATTTGCTGCAGTCACAGCTGCTCTATCTATCACTCCCTGTGATATTTCATCAGCTTCATCTACTTTTTTTACAATATCTTCTCTTAATCCAGGATTTTCTTTTACTGCCATAACAAGTTTTCTTGCTTTTTCTTCTTCTGTTTCACCTGCTACAATTGGTTCTATTATTTCTTCCTCTATTAACTTTTCTTTTCTCATTTCTTCTTGTTTACGACGTTTTGCTTTCATCTCTTCCAATTTTTCTTTTAATCCCATTTCCAACTCCTATTCCCCGCCTTTTATTTTCCATAATAACTATCTAGTAGTATTTGTTTAATTTCTTCAACTAGTGGCACTCTTGGATTTGCTGTTGTACATTGATCCTCAAATGCTCTATCTGCTAAATCATCAATCTTATTTAAAAATTCTTTTTCATCTATTCCTGCTTCTTTAAATGATTTAGGAATATTCATATGTTCATTCATTTGTTTTATTTTTTCTATTAAACTGTTAATTCCTTCTTCTACATTTTTTGCCTTTAATCCAACTTTTTTAGCCATTTCATAATATTTTTTATCAGCTATAAAATATTCATATTTAGGGAATGAAACAAATTTAGTTGGTTTTGTACTATTGTATCTTATAACATATGGTAATAATATTGCATTTATTCTACCATGAGGTAAATGGAATTCTGCACCTATTTTATGTGCTATTGAATGATTTACTCCTAAAAATGCATTTGTAAATGCCATACCAGCAATTGTACTAGCATTATGCATTTTCTCACGTGCTAATTTATCATTACCATCATCATAAGCTTTTTCCAAATATTCAAACACTAATTCTACAGCTTTTTCAGCTAGTCCATCAGTATAATCTGATGCCATATTTGAGACATATGCTTCTAATGCATGTGTTAAAACATCCATACCTGTATCTGCTGTAACAGATTTTGGTAAACTCATTACTAAATCTGGATCTACAATTGCTACATCTGGTGTTAATTCATAATCTGCTAATGGATATTTTTTGTTTTTATTTTTATCTGTAATTACTGCAAATGAAGTAACTTCTGAACCTGTTCCTGATGTTGTTGGTATTGCTACCATTTTACACTTAGTACCTAATTTAGGGAATTTATAAGTACGTTTTCTTATATCCATAAATTTTAATTTTAAACCTTCTACATCTGCCTCTGGGTGTTCATAAAACAACCACATTCCTTTTGCTGCATCTATTGGGCTACCTCCACCTAATGCTATAATAACATCTGGTTTGAAGTTTTTCATTGCTTCTACGCCCTTCATAATTGTATCAAATGATGGGTCTGATTCTACTTCACTAAATATTTCTGAATGTACATAATGTTGTCTATTTCTTAAATGATATAATATCTTATCAACATATCCTAATTTTTCCATTCCTTCATCTGTTACGATGAAAGCTCTTTCTATATTTGGCATTTTTTCTAAATATGCTATTGAACCTGCTTCAAAATATATCTTTTCTGGAATTTTAAACCATTGCATATTAACCCTCCTATTTGCAACTCTTTTTACATTAATTAAATTTACTGATGATACATTTGCTGTTGTTGAATTTCCACCAAATGACCCACATCCTAGTGTTAATGATGGCATATTTGTATTATAAATATCACCAATTGCTCCATGTGTTGATGGAGAGTTAACTATAATTCTTCCTGCTTTCATTGTTTCTGAAAATTTTAATATTGTTTCTTTATTTTCAGAATGAATTACTGCTGAATGTCCCAGACCACCAAACTCTAATAATCTTTCAGCCAAGTCAATACCTTCTGTTTCATCTTTTACAATATAATATGTTAATACTGGACTTAATTTTTCTTTTGAAAATGGATAATCTTTTCCTACACCTTTTTCTGGAACTACTATTACTTTTGTATCTTTTGGTATTTCAAATCCGGCTTCTTTTGCTATCATATAAGGATATTGCCCTGGTACATGTGATTTTAATTTATAATCACCATTTTCTAATTTATCAAACATACTATGAGTTAATTTTTCTTTTTCCTCTTCATTTACAAAATAGCAACCTGCATTTTTCATTAATTGCTCAAATTTAGAATGTATTTCTTTATCTACAATTGCTGCTTGCTCTGATGCACAAATCATACCATTATCAAAAGCTTTTGACATAACTAAATCATTTACTGATGTTTCTAATTTAGCTGTTTTATCAATATAACATGGTACATTTCCTGGTCCTACTCCTAATGCTGGTTTTCCGCATGAATATGCTGACTTAACCATTCCTGTTCCACCTGTAGCTAAAATTAAATTTACATCTGGATGATTCATCAATAATCTAGTTGCTGTAATACTTGGTTTTTCAATCCATAATATACAATTTTCTGGTGCTCCTGCATTTACAGCTGCTTCCCTTAAAATTTTAGCAGCTTCTACACTACATTTTTGTGCAGATGGATGAAATCCGAATATAATAACATTTCTTGTTTTAGCTGATATAATTGATTTAAACATTGTTGTTGATGTTGGATTTGTAACAGGTGTAACTCCTGCTATTATACCAACAGGCTCCGCAATTTCTACATAGTCATCTTCTACATTTTCGTCTATAATTCCAACTGTTTTTTCATATTTAATACTGTGATATATATATTCTGTTGCAAACATATTCTTTGTGATTTTATCTTCATATATTCCTCTTCCTGTTTCTTCAACAGCCATTTTAGCTAGTCTCATATGATTTTCAAGTCCTGCCATAGCCATTGCTTTTGTGATATTATTTACAGTCTCTTGGTCTAATTTTAGATATTCTTGAGATGCTTTTTTTGCTTTTTCTACCAAATCATTTATCATTTGTTCAACTTCTTTTTCTTCTTTTAAGTTTTCGCTCATAAAAACCTCCATAAATATAACTTATTATGTAGTTATTTTATACAATTATATTATATATTATTAGTTTTAAATGTCAACAAATTTTTTTATTTAATAAAAATTTCTTATTTAAATATTATAAACAGAAAAACTGTTTAGGAAAGTCAGCATAGTCTTACTAATGTATAATAAAAAGACACCATTTCTTTCTTTTATGCTTATGGATTTGAAATATTAAAAGATTTAGATAAAAATTATAAATTTGAATTAAGTAACAATTATGGAAGTGATGAAAACTATTTAAAAGCAACTACTAAAATATTTAAAGATTTACAAGAAAATTTAATTGACTTACAACAAGAACTAATAAAAGCAGTTACATATATTTATAATTTAGATAATGATAGTAGATTGGAAAAATATACATATGCTGAACGATTTGCAGTTTATCTAATAAAAAGAATGGGGAAATTATATACATATTATAAAAATGACTTTATTATGAGAGATAGTTATTCAAGAAAATATCAAGAAATTGGAAAAAATAGCGAATATGATTTATTAGATACATTAAAAGAAAAAAATATGGTACTTTCAATGAGCGATACACATAAAAGTACAGATTTATCAAGTATTTGCTATGCTATACTTGAAGAACTTTCAAAAACACCTAA
>CALYAB010000018.1 GCA_944393395.1 uncultured Clostridia bacterium | reverse complement strand
CTAGAAGAATTGTTAATCAAACATATTAAAGAAGTATGTCAAAAGTACATTTCAAATGATTTACAAGATGAACTTGTGAAATTAGCAGAGCAAGAAAAGAGAAAAGAAAGACAAAAATTTGACTATGAACAAAGAATAAAAGAACTAGAACAAAAAATAGAAGATAATAGCTTATATATGAAGAACCTATATAAAGATAAAGTAAAAGGAATTGTATCAGAAGAGGATTATATAAATTTAACTGGAGAATTTGCAAAAGACAGAGATTCCTATATAAAAGAAAAATCAGAATTAGAAAAATTATTAAATCAAAAAGATACAAAAAAGGAAGATATAAATAAATTAGAAAAACTAGCAAAAGAATTTATATCTTTGGAAAAACCTACAAAACAATTATTAAATGAGTTAATTGAAAAAATAACAATTTCAGAAAATCATGAAATTACAATTTATTATAAATTTAGTGAATTAAATCAATTTGAAAAAGATAAAAGTAAAACTATAAAAGAAGCAGAAGTTGTGAATAATAGAAACAAAAAATATGAAGTAGCTTAAGATGTAAAGTTAAAATATATTTTTAACAGCCACATCGCTAGCTACTTCATATTTGAATTTATCTAAAGCGCTCATTGCTTCTGGAACTAATTTTTTATTACTGTTATTTGCCATTGTTTATTCACCTCCAGTATATATACTATTTAAGAAAAAACTTTTGCTTTTTCTAATACTATCATTTGCAATATTTCGAAAAATAAACAGGAAATTTTTGACTATAAACTATAACTAACAGTTAAATTTACAATTAAAAATAAAAAAATACATATTGACATCAAAAAAAATAAATATATAATAAGATGTAAAACAAAAGAAGATTTTGTAAAAAAATAGTGGAGGTTTTTATGAACAAATTAATTGCAATAGATTTAGATGGAACTATGCTAAATTCCTATGGAGAAATAAGTCAGAAGACGAAAGAAACACTAAAAAAATGTATTGATAAAGGAGTTGAAATAGTTCTAGCATCAGGAAGACCGATAGATTCGATGAAAGCAATAGCAAATGAAATAGGCGGTATGAATTATTTTATATCAGGAAATGGAGCATTAGTTTATGATATAAAAAATGATAAAATCATATATAAGAATTGCTTGGAAAAAGAAAAAGTTTTAGAAATAATAAAAATATGTGAAGAAAATAGTATAGCTTATAATGTATATACAGATAAAACAATAATAACAAAAAGCTTAAAATTCAATGTGTTATACTATCATAAAGAAAATTTGAAAAAAGAAGAAAGTAAAAAAACTAATATTAGTATTGTCGAAAACATGTATGAATATGTAAAAGAAATGAAAGAAGAAAATTTTTTAAAAATAACGATATGTGATGAAAATAGTAGTATATTTAATTCAATAATAAAAAAAATACGAGAAATACAAGGAATAGAAGTTTTAGATGTATCACATATGTCAAGAAAAATAATAAAGCAAGGGACTGAAGAAATACCAATTGAATATTATTATACAGAAGTTTCGACACAAGATGTAGATAAATGGAATGCCATAACTTTTTTAATGGAAAAATTGAATTTGTCAAAGGAAGAAGTTATAGCTATACGGTGATAATGTAAATGATAAGGTGATGATAAATAATGCAGGCATAGGAATAGCAATGGAAGGAAGCATACCAGAAATAATAAATATAGCAAACTATGTCACAGAAAACAATAATAATGACGGTGTAGCAAAAGCTTTAGAAAAATATATCCTGTAATATTACAAAAATATTACAAGGATATTAATTTTTAATTACAAGCGGATATATCATTGATTTTAAGAAATGAATGAGTTAAAATAAAATAGATAACAATTTGTAGAAAAATATACAAAAATAAATATAAAGGGAGGAATTTGTAATGGCAACAAATCCAATGCAAAGAAAAGCAAGAAATTCATTTTTATTAGGAATGCTATTAATGTTAATTATATCAGGAGCAGTAATAGCACTATTAATGATACAACTTATGAATATGAAAAAAGAGGAACAAGAATTACAAGAATCATATGTTAAGGTATATGTATTAAACAAAGATGTAGAATCTGGAGATGAAATAACTTCAGCTGACCTAACAGAAGCAGAAGTTGTTAAAACAAATGCACCAACAGATTATCTTACACCTTCAGGGTTAGGTACTAAGAATATAGCAAAAATATCAATGACTAAAGGAACAGTTGTGTCACAGGAAATGTTATATGTAGATGAAACTGTAACAGGTAATGATGTAAGAAAAACAGAATATAACATGTTTATATTACCATCAGATTTAGTTACAGGAGATTATATTGATGTTAGATTGCAACTACCAACTGGAACAGATTATATAGTTGTTTCTAAGAAAAAAGTAGAAATACCACAAATTGCGGGAGTAGATTCAACAGATACTATATCAATAGAATTAAGTGAAGATGAAATTAATATGATAAGTAATGCTATTGTAGATGCATTTAAAGTTAATGGTGCAAAATTATATGTAAATAAATATACAGAACCAGGAATACAAGAAGCATCAACACCAACATATCCAGTTAATAGTGAAGTTATGGCATTAATAAACTCAAATCCAAACATTGTTGAAGAAGCAAGAAATGCTTTATGGAATAGATATAATTCAGACCAAAGAAATAATGTAATTAGACCAGTAGTAGAAAATGAAGATGCTCAAGATAACTTAGAAACAAATATGGAAGAAAGTGTTACAAATTCTATAACAACAAGACAAGAATACTTGGAAGGATTATCAACAACAGCAACTTCAACAAATACAACAAGCTCAAACACAACAACAACTAATTCAACAAATTAAAGAAACTATAGAAAGGGAAGAAGTATGAAGAAGATAGGATTTATAGGGATGTATGACAAAACAGATTTAATCTTAAATATTGCTAAAATTCTAACAACTATGCATAAAAAAGTAATTGTAGTAGATTCAACAATAACTCAAAAAGCTAAATATGTTGTACCAGTTATAAATCCTACAGTTACATACATAACAGATTTTGAAGATATAGATGTTGCGGTAGGGTTCAAAAATGAAAATGAAATAAAAAATTATCTTGGAATTTCAGAAACTGAACCTTTACCATATGACATAATGCTTGTTGATGTAGATAATGAACAAGGTCTTAGTGAGTTTGAATTAATGAGTAATGAAATAAAGAATTATTTTGTTACAGCATTTGATTTATATTCTTTAAAAAGAGGACTAGAAATATTAAGTACGGTAAAAACACCAATGGCATTAACTAAAATATTATTTGCAAAAGAAATTTTAAAAGAAGAGGATGATTATTTAAATTTCTTATCTTTAGGGTATAAAATAATGTGGAATGAATATAGAATATATTTTCCAATAGAAAACGGAGATTGGTCAGTATTAGCTGAAAATCAAAGAGTTGCAAAAATAAAATTAAAAAAATTAAGTACTCAGTATAAAGATAGTTTAATTTATATTGTAAGCGAAATTTTAAATGATACAAGTGAAAATCAGATAAGAAAGGCTGTAAAAACTATAGAAAGAGGAGTATAGATAATGTCAATTGTAACGTTTTATAATAGTAGTAAAGAGCAGACTGGTAAGACTATGTCTATAGCTGCAATTGCTACATATATGGCGATAGAACATAATTATAGAATATTGGTAATTTCTACTACTAATACAGATGATCCTTTTAAAAGATGTTTTTGGCAAGAAAAAAAGAAAAAAAGAAATCTTGGGATTTTTGGGCCAAATGCGAGTTTAGAGGTTCAAAATGGAGTAGAAGGATTAGCTAGAATTATAAGAAGTAATAAAATTACTCCAGATGTAATTACAAATTATACAAGAGTTGTTTTTAAAGACAGATTTGAAATATTGTTAGGATGTGAAGTTCCACCTTCTGATGGTGAAGTGATTGAAACAATTTATCCTAATATTGTAAAAGCAGCAAATCAATACTATGACTTAGTATTTGTAGATTTAGATGAAAATGTAGATGAAGAATCAAGAAAAACAATTATTTATGATTCAGACATTGTTATCATAAATATGTCACAAAGATTAAGAAGTATGAATAAGTTTATCGAGTTAAAACAAAAAAATCAAATACTTAACTCTCAAAAAACCTTGATATTAATAGGAAGATATGATAAGTATTCAAAATATAATTCAAAAAATATCTCAAGATATTTGGGAGAAAAAAATCAAGTTTTAACTATACCATATAATACATTATTTTTTGAAGCTACAGAAGAAGCTGGGGTACCAGATCTATTTTTAAGATTTAGAAAAACTTTAGATCCAGAAGATAGAAATGCATTTTTTATCGAAGAAGTAAAAAGAGCTTCTGAAAATATAGTATATAGATTACAAGATTTGCAAATGAAAATGTAAAAGAAAGGAGACCTTGGAATGACAATAACAAATATTGTACTTATTTTAGTAGTTTTGATACTTGCAGGATTTTCAGTGTATTATTTCTTAAAAAAGAAAAAAACTGAAGAAGTAGAAGATACAATTAATGTAGATGATAAAACATATACATTAGATGTTATGAAAGCTTTTATCAAAAAGAGATTAGATGAAATAACAAAGGTCAATTTATACGATATAGGTCTTTCAGAAGAAGAATTAAAAAGAAGGAAGAACAAAAAGTATGAATTAAAAAAGGCATTAAAAGGATGTACATATGGAGATGTTAATGATAAAAAATATGTTAAGGAATTAATATATGATTTATTAGCACAAGAATATGGTGTAGATGAAACAAATATATCTAAAGCGATACCATTTGATATACCATCATTATTAACACCTCAAGATAAATTTGATATCCTAATATATGTTTTTAAAAAGGAATTTGGATATGAAGCTTTATCAGAGATGATAAAAAAATATAATTTAGATTCTCTAAAATATGTTGAAGGAGAAGCAAAACCATCATATGTAATAACAGAACAAGAAATTGAAGATATTTATGAGAAAGAAAATGTAACACTATCTTTTTCAGATAAATTATCTGTTGTTGTTCAGAGAATATATCAACATTACAAAGGATATAGTTCAATAGACGAGATAAGAGATATGAATATAGATGGTGTATCAGGTGGTGTATCAGGTTTACCAGAAAGTTTCTTAAGCCAGGTAGCACAAACTGATGGAGATTATTTAAGTCAAATAGCAGAACACAAAGTACCAAGAGCTTGTGACAGTATTTGGATAATGTTTAGAGGTAAATCTATTCGTTTAGCATTCTTGTCATTTGGTACAGAAGCAGAATTAAAAAGAGTTTGTCAAAATATTTATAAATATAATAATCCAGGACAATTATCAGACACAAATGGATACAAAATTAACGAAATGAAAGATGGTTCACGTGTTGTTGTTGTAAGACCATCAATGTCAGAAACATGGGCATTTTTCGTAAGAAAATTCGATGTTAAGAGAGCAGCACTAGAGCAAATTGTTCATGGACCAGGTAAAGAAGAAGCAATTGATTTACTAAAATATTTAGTAAAAGGTGCAAGAATCATTTCACTAACAGGAGAACAAGGTTGCCGGAAAAACAACAATGCTTATGGCTATGATTGAAAATATATATGAAACTATGAACTTACGTATCACAGAGACAGCATTTGAGTTACACTTAAGAAAAATTTATCCAACAAGAAATATCTTATCAATGAGAGAAACAGAAACAATATCTGGACAAGACTGTTTGGATGTTCAGAAAAAGACTGACGGTTCTGTTAACATCATCGGTGAGGTTGCAACAGACCCCGTAGCATCTTGGATGATCCAATCTGCACAGGTTGCATCTAAATTTACATTATTTACACACCATGCTAAAACATTCCCAGACTTAGTAACAGCACTTAGAAACTCAATGTTAAGAGCAGGAGTATTTAAAGATGAAAAAACAGCAGAAGAGCAGGTTGTTCAAGTACTAAATTTTGATATTCACTTAGTAAAAGACTTTAGAGGAAGAAGATATATAGAAAGAGTAACAGAATGTATACCAGTAGAAGATAAAAATGAATATACATTTGACCATAGAAATGAAAAAACATTAGAAGGAAAATTTGATAAGTTTTTTGATAATGCAACACATTATTTTACAAAAACAACAGATAAAAAATTATATATTTATAGGAATATACTAGAAAATGTTGATGGAGAATATATAATGACAAACCCAATTACTGATACAAACATAAAAGAAATGAGAAACAATATGGATGAATCAGATATAGAAGGATTTGATAAATTTGTTGAAAGAAATTGGGGAAGTAGAAAAAAAGAAGCAGTACAAGCAGTAGCAACAGCAGAAGGAACAACAAAAAGAGGAAGACCAAGAAAAAATGAAATATAGAATAGAAAAGGAGGTGCTATTTTAAGTGTCTAATCAAGTTATTTTTTACATAATGGGTGGATCTGTAGCAATATTAGCGATAATTGTATTAGTGTATTATATATTATCTAAAAAAATGCAGAAATCTGAATATAGGCAGATAAAAAAATTACAACAAGGTACTAAGGAAAAAAGCTTTTCTACAGAGATTCTATATCAAAAATTGTATATAACATATGCAAGAATACCATTTTTAAAACGTTACATATTGAAACTTAGAAGAAGGCTAGAAATAATAAATATAGATGATGAATATAATACCAGAAAAGATTCAGCAAAAATATTAACAAAGGCACTTGCAATAGTAATCCCAACAGCAATACTTACAATTTTAATAACAAGTAGTAATTATTTAGTAATGACAATCTTATTAATATTTGAGTTGTTTATGGTAGACACTTTGATAGATGGATCTATTGACAAAAAAGATACGAATTTGTTAAAAGAACAATTAGATTTCTTTTCCGAAATAAGACATGCTTACCATGAATTTAACATGGTAGAGGAAGCTATATATCAAGTATCACAAGATGACGAAATGGACATATCAAGACAAGGAGAAAAAATCTACGAAATATTAATTTCAGATGACCCTGAGATGGAGCTAGAAAAATATTATGATATAGCACCTAATGTATTTTTAAAAGAATTTGCAGGTATATCATATTTGACAAAAGAATTTGGAGATAGAAAAGTCAATGGTGCATCATTATATTTGAAAAATATAAATAATATAACAAAGGAAATGCAACTAGAAATATTAAAAAGAGATAAATTAAACTATGTATTCCAGAGTTTATCTTTTATAGCAATAGCACCTATATTATTGCTAGAACCATTAAAAAATTGGTCAGTAAGTAACTTTTCATTTACAGAAAGTTGGTATAATGGGAAGCCTGGAATGATAGTACAAATATTAATACTAGTATTAACATTTATATCTTATGTGCTAGTAAGAAGGCTAAAAGATAATGGTTCAACAGGAATAAATACAAAAAATACAGAAAATCCATGGCAAGCAAAATTATATAAAAAGAAATTTGTAAAGAAAATTGTAGACATGTTTATTCCAAAAGATGGAACAAAAGAATATAGAAAAGTACAACAATTATTAAAAGATGCAGCTTCACATCTAAAAATGGAATGGTTATATATAAACAGAATAACACTTGCAATTGCTACATGTATAATTTCATTAATAATATTTATATATTTACATCAACTAGCAATAAACTATGTTTATACAGAACCTACAACAACATATGATATATTGCGGAGAAATGACAGAAAAAGAAAGAGAGACCGCAATGGAACTTACAGAACATGATAATGAAATTATAGATCAATTTAGAGGAAAATTAGATACAACATTAGCACAAGTTCAACTAGCAGTAGAAAGATCTAAATATTATAAAGAATTAGATGATGATGAAATTGAAACAACAGCACAAAGAATTTTTGATAAAATTCAAATAGTAAACAGTGAATATGTAAAATGGTTTGAAGTATTACTAGCTTTTGTATTTGCAATAATAGGATATATGGCACCAATTTGGATGCTTATGTTCCAAGCAAAAATGAGACAAATAGAAATGGAAGACGAAGTAATGCAATTCCAAACAATTATATTAATGCTTATGAGAATTGAAAGAGTAAATGTAGAAATGATTCTAGAATGGTTAGAAAGATATGCAAATATATTTAAAGAGCCAATAGGAAAATGTCTTAACAACTATGAAGCTGGAGCATGGGAAGCTTTAGAAGAAATGAAAGAAGAAATAAGCTATATGCCTTTAGTAAGAATTGTAGAAAGTATGCAAGCAGCAGTTGAAAAAATACCAATTAAAGATGCATTTGATGAATTAGAATCAGAAAGAGATTATTACCAAGAAAAAAGAAAGGAATCAAATGATAGATTAATAAAAAGAAAAGGTATGATAGGAAAAGCTATAGGATTTGCACCAATGGTATGTATGTTTGTAGGATATCTAATTATACCATTAGTATTTATAGGATTAACAAGTATGTCAAGCTCATTTAGTACTATGACATCTCAAACATCATAAGATAAAGGAGGAGAATGAATGGAAAATGCATCAAAAGCTTTAATTATAGCTACAAGTGTTTTGATATCAATTGTTATCATTTCAGCCTTTATCTTAATGATGAGTAATTTGACAGATTATCAAATGAAATCAAATAAAGAGGCAGCAGATCAACAAACAACAGAATTTAATAATCAATATGATACTTATAATCGAAAAGATATAAGAGGTAGTGACATGATATCACTTATGAGTAGAGTTGTTGATTATAATACTAGAAAAACAGCAGAAGGATATACAGAAATGGGGATAGAAGTAACTATTGATGGTTCAACCAGAAAAAAATTAACTTATGATAAGACAAATAGATTAATACTAAAAGATAGTTATACTCAAGATACTATTAGTGAAATAGTAGGACAACCTTCTTCAATAAGTAGTGAAATATCAACAGGAGAAATAGGTAGAATACAAAATAAATATCAATCAAAATATGCAAGTCAGTTAGTAGCACAAATTTCTAATATTGAGTCTATAATAAATGATGGAAATTTAAATTCAAATACAAAAAAAGAGGAAGAATTTAATAGTAAAAAATGGTTACCAAAAGAAGCATCTTATTATGGAGGAATAGACGAGATTTTTGACGATACATTAATATATTATGAGTATGTACAATTTAAAAGAGCATATTTTGACTGTAAAGATGTAGAGTATGATAGAAATACAGGAAGAATAATAAATATGAAATTTGAATGTACAGGAATAGGAGTTTAAAATGGAGAATGCATCAAAAGCTTTATTGATGGCGGCTGGAGTTCTAATTGGAATACTTATAATTTCATTAGGTGTATATCTATTTGCAAACTTTGGTGGAACTTCTAGTCAAATACATGCAAATATAGAACAAAATCAAATAGAACAATTTAATAGCCAATTTACAACTTATGTAGGAAAAGATAATGTAACAATACATGATGTTATTTCTATGGCAAACTTGGCTACACAAAATAATCAAAATTATGAATTTACAAAACAAGATTCAACAGGAAATAATAATTACATAGCAGTATTATTAAATGGTACATCAATAGAATATGGCTATGGAACAGCTACAAGTGTAATAGAGGAAAAATATAATCAAATGATTTCACAACAAGTAAACAGCATAAATAGTACAACAGGTATAACATATTATAATGTACAAGTAGAAACAAGTACTGTAACTCAAAGAGTTTATAGAGTTATATGTAATACAAAATAATAAAAGGTGAAAAATGAAAAAGATAATCATATTTTTAATAATTATATTAATCATTGTTGCGACAATATCATATATGTATTTAAATTATAAAGCAATGTATAATGAGGCAAAAATAAAAAATGCCCAATATGAAAGTTATAATGGACAAGAACTATATGGAACAGATTTAGCAACATTAATTAATAAAGCAGTAGATGATAATAAAAAAAATGACATTCAGAAGGATGATCAGGGATTATATGTAGACAATGGAGAAAATTCAATAAGAATAGACATAAAATTCACTGATGATGACAGTATTCATACCATGGAAGAAATTGATAATAGTGGGACAGATACTTTTATGCAATATTATAATCAAATAAAGTTTAAATGTACCAAAATAGAACATCATAGTAAGACAAACATGGTAAGTTATTTGTTCTTTGAACAAATAGAAAATTAAATTTAGTTATTAAAGTTACTAATTTAAAAATTAGTAAAAAATATATATAAATTTATTATAATAAAAAGGGAGGAATTTATTATGGAGAACGCTTCAAAAGCTTTAATTATCGCAGGAGCTATATTACTTGCAATCTTAATTATTTCATTAGGAATTTTAATTTATAACCAAGCATCAGGTGTTGTAAATAATAATGCTATGAGTGAGGTAGAAATGCAAAATTTCAACCAAAAATTCACACAATATGACGGAACGCAAAGAGGAACAACTGTAAGAGCTTTATTACAAGCTGTTTTATCAAACAACTTATCAGTAGATGACGATTCTAGAAAAGTTTCAGTTAGTGGCGATGTATCTATGGATGCAAGTGCAACTTCAGCTCCAACTGATTCAGTTAATACAGGTGGAAGCTATACAGTTAAATGTGAATACTCAGAGAGTGGAGCAAATCAAGGATTAATTTATAATATAAAAATAGAAAGAATAGACTAAATAAAATATAATATTAGTTATTACTAAGAAAGGGTGATATATTATGGAAAATGCAGTAGATGCTTTAAAAATGGCTGCGGCTGTTTTAACATTTGTAATGGCTTTGGGAATAAGTATATCAACCCTTTCTCAAGCTAAACAAACAGCACAGGTATTAATTAATTATACTGATAGAGAATATGAGACACAATATGTTGAGGATACAGGTGAAAGAGTAAGAATAGTTGGGAAAGAAACAATAGTACCAACTATATATAGAGCATATAAAGAAAACTATAAAATATTATTTTATGATAGAAATGGTAATCCAATTACATTATATACAAAAAAGGAAAATGGTACATATGTTAATGTAAATTATATTGATTTGGAGAAAGATGTATTAGGTGATGATAGGCAGAAAGATAATTTTATAATAGCATTATTATATGGTAATAAAGCAGAAGGACTAAAAAATAGTGATGGTTCAGATATGACGTTTAATGATTTTAAACAAGAATTACAACAAAATAATTCTCAAATAAGCTTGAATTCAGAGGGAATTTATGATACAATATTAAAAGATAGTACTTTTATAGAGAATTTTGGTGTATATTATCAAGAAGATTATAATGAAAATCTAAATCCTGATACAGACATAAGTGATGAATATGAAGAAACAGTAACACCAGATGCAAACAAAACTAAAAAAAGAGTTATATCATATTACCAGCAATAATGGTTATTACAATATAATAATGGTATTATAAGGAGGAAGTTATGGGAGATTCATTGATAACAATAGTTGCAATTGTTTTAGCAGCAATATTGATGTTTGTTTTTCCGTTAATGACTATGTCAGATAGGTCAGATGACATATCACAATTAACTGTTGAAACAGCTACAACAGAATTTGTAGATAATGTTAGAACAACAGGAAAATTATCATTAGCAGATTATTCAGCTTATGAACAAAGAATTTCAGCAACAGGAAATTCTTATGACATAGAATTAGAAGCACAAATATTAGACGAAAATCCAGGAAAGAAAACAACACAAGCTAATTCTACAAAAATAGGTGAAAATGTTTACTATTCAATGTATACATCACAAATCTTAGATACAATATCTTCTGATACAACAAGTACATTAGCATTTAAAGAAGGGGATATATTTTCAGCAAGTGCTAAGAATAAAAGTACAACATTATCACAACAATTTAAGAATTTCTTTTATTCAGTAACTGGAAATGATATTTATACAATAGCAGCTGAGCATGCAGGATATGTAACAGCAAATGGAAGCGGAAATTAATAAAAACATAAATTATATTTAAGGTAGCCTGTAATTTAAATTTACAGGCTATTTGAAAATGGAAAGTACAAAGGAAAGATGAGTTTATGAAAATTCAATATTTAGCTGTTGTTTTTATAATAATAATGTTACCTATATCATTGGTATATTCAGAATATGTGAAGGCACAAGTAGAAACTTTGCAATTACAAATATCTTATGACACAAAATTAGATAATGCAACATCAGACGCTATTAAAGCTTTTCAATTAAATACAATAAATAGTAGTACATCAGATTTATCTAATTCTAAAATAAGAGACATAGAAGCTGCTGCTAATAGTTTTTTTACATCAGTAGCAACATTATTTAATATGTCTGGATATAATAGTGATGTTTTAAAAGAATATGTTCCAGCACTAGTTTTTACATTATATGATGGTTTTTATATTTATTCACCTTTTGAGAATACACTAGATGAAGAAACAATAAATGGAATAAAACCAGGTTCAACTTATACTGGTGCGCCAGGGGAAGAAGTAACAGGACTAAAACCATATATTTATTACAGTTGTAGATATATAAAAGGTTCAACCGATGTTGTAATTACATATTCTCTAGATAATTATATAACAATACAAGGAACTTCAAATGGCCATACTATAAGTGATGCAGGATATTTATTAGATAATGTATCATATAATGAAACAACAGGTTCTGTAAGATATAGAGGTATAGAGATAACTACTGAAACACAATTAAGTGAATATATTAGTGGAACAAAATATAATTATGTAAAAATAAATGGTGTAAAATATTACCTTGATAGTGACGGTTCATGGTTTACAATTTTAAATGGAAGAAAAAATTCAGGACAAGGACCTTTTAGAGATGAAGATAATGATATGGCATATAGATATTATAAAGAGGCATATGAATTTAAACAAAGACTACAAAGTTATGGAATTACAAATCTAACATCAGCAGATGCAGTAAATCAAAATGGAGAACATTTAAGTGCACTTACAGATGAAGATGGTAATGTAATTTATGATTTTGTAAATGGAAATTATAAAATATTTAATTTTGATGGAATTGAAGAGCCAGATTCAGATTTTAATCAACATAGATTATCTGTAATAAGATATGTTATAGAAAGCAATTTATCAGTTGCATTAGCAAACTATAATAACTATGGTACAGGAAGTTATGAATTTAGAATGCCAAAATTAGCAGAAGAAGATTGGGATAGAATATTAAACAATGTATCATTAATAAGCTTTTTACAAGGGTTAAGTATTGGTGGAAAAATATATAATGGATATTCAGTTATAAATAACAATAAAAATGAAGAAGTTGTAACAGAAGATTCTATATATATTGTTCCTGATATCAATAATGATAATGATTCATATCATAGAGTTACAGATAAAGATTTAACAGTAAATTCGAACTCTAGAGGAGTATTTAATATTGATTTCGAAAGAAAATCTATAGCAACTGATTCATCTGAAACGACATATTATTATTATCCTCATAGACAACTTGGATGCTATAATTGCTATGTTGCACAAACTAATGTCGTAACTGTTTCAAATATTTATCAATATTTGGATAGTCATTCGGATATTGCAAAAGTGTATTATACAGCTTTAGGACGAGAAAGATATAGCATGTATAAGTCCTTTAGAAATCCAGAGGAACATTTGAATCAATTTAAGTAAATATATATATATAATTATTAATTGCAACAATTAATATAATAACAAAATTGCGCAGAAAAATTGCTGTGCAATTTTTTGTTAAATAGTAAAAATCAAGTTTTTTCTATCCAATAAAAAATAATGTTGCATAAAAAAATTATGCAACAATTTTTCGCGTCGGCAAATCTTTAATAAAATAAATGTATATAAAAATTTAAAAAGTTAATAATATTATTAAAGAAAGTAGGAGAATTATGTATAAAAAATTATTTAGAAGAATAATATTATTATTTGTTTTATTTATAATATATATTTATGTTTTAGTAATAAATTATTTACCAGATAAAATTACAATATTTGAGGGAGAAAATATATCATTAAGAACATTTTTTGGAATTACTTTAGATTCACAAGATAAAGTTCTAAGTGTTTCAGCAGATACAGGAGAGAAAACAATAAATAAAATAGGAAGTGAAAATTTGTCAGTAAGTTTATTTGATAAAATGTTTTTGAAAAATATAGAAGTATCTGTACTTCCAAGAACAACAGTTATACCTGTAGGTAATATAGCAGGAGTAAAGCTTTATACAAGTGGGGTTTTAGTTGTTGGAATGTCTGAAATAGAAGGAGAAGATAATAAAACATATAAACCATATCAAGATACAGGAATAGAAGAAGGGGATACAATCGTTAAGATAAATGATAATATAATAAGCTCAACTGATGACTTAATAGAAAATGTAAATATGTCAAATGGAGAAAAATTAGAAGTAGAATATGTTCATGATGAAAAAACAAAAGAATGTAGTATTACTCCAATAAAAACAGCCACTGATGAATATAAATTAGGATTATGGGTAAGAGATAGTGCAGCAGGAGTAGGGACAGTTACTTTTTATGAACCATCTACTCAAAAGTTTGGTGCTTTAGGACATGGCATTACAGATATAGATACAGGAGAATTATTAAATATAGCATCAGGAGAATTTGTTACAGCAAAAGTTTTAAATATAAAAAAAGGAGAGGATGGTAATCCAGGAAAAATTCAAGGAACAGTAGAAGAACAAGAAACAATAGGAGAGATTGATAAAAACACTGAATTTGGAATATATGGAAAAATAAAAGATATGTCTAGTTTAAATATAGATATGAGCAAAGAAATGGAAGTTGCACTAAGAGATGAAATAGAGTTAGGAAAAGCAACTATTCTATGTAGTTTAGATAATCAGACAATAGGAGAATATGAAATTGAAATAACGAAGGTTTATAAAGACAATAATCATAATAATAAAAGTATGGAAATAAAAGTAACTGATGAAAGGTTAATAGAAAAAACAGGAGGAATAATACAAGGAATGAGTGGTTCTCCTATAATACAAAATGGAAAATTCATAGGAGCAGTTACACACGTTTTAGTAAATTCATCTACAGAAGGGTATGCTATATTTGGTGACTTAATGATAAAACAATCGAAAGAAGTCGAATAGGGACGTGCCAAAATTGTCCATTTTGGCACGTCCCTAACATATCAACATTGGACCTATATTAGTAACTGTTCCAGCTCCTAATGTAAGTACAATATCATTTTTATGAACATGTTCTTTTACATAATTTACACATTCCTCAAAATCAGGAATATATAAAGCTTTTTTTCCTAAAGAATTAAGTTTATCAACCAAATCTTTTGAAGAAATATTATATGTATTAGTTTCTCTTGCAGCATATATATCAAGAATAATAACATTGTCGAAATTCATTAAAGAATTTGCAAAATCATCTAATAAATTTTTGGTTCTACTATATGTATGTGGTTGAAAAATAACCCATGATTCATTATATTTTTTATTCTTTAAAGAATTTGCTGTTGCTGTAATTTCTGTAGGATGATGTCCATAATCATCATAAACACTAGCAATGCCATTAATTTTACCTTTATATTCAAATCTTCTATGAGCACCTGTGAATTCTAATAATGCTGATTTGATTGTATTAGTATTAATTTTATACTCTGTACATATAGAAATACAAGCAAGAGCATTTAATACATTATGTTTTCCAGGTATAGATAGTTCAAATGTATCTAGAAATTTATTATTATGATAAACATCAAATTTTGCAAAGCCATCATCATTAAAAACTATGTTTGAAGCATAAAAGTCTACATTTTTATTATTAATACCATAAGTAAGAACTTTGGCATTTGTATAAGCTTTCAAATCTAAACAATTTTTATCATCACCATTTATAGTTAAAATACCATCATCAGGTAATAATTTTACATATTTAATAAAAGCATTTTTTATATTTTCAAAAGTTTTAAAATAATCTAAATGGTCATTATCAATATTTAATATAATTTCAGCTTTAGGTCTAAATTTTAAAAAGCTTTCAACATATTCACAAGCTTCTATAATAAAATGATCACTATTACCAACTCTATAATTTCCATCTAATTGCTTTAAAAAAGCACCAACTTGAATACTAGGATCATTCAAAGATTTAATGAAACAAAGAGAAATCATAGAAGTAGTCGTTGTTTTTCCATGTGTTCCAGAGATACAAATAGTATCTTTAAAACATTTGGTAATCTCTCCTAAAAAATCAGCCCTTTCAATAGTAGGAATATTTAGTTTTTTTGCTTCTACCATTTCTGGATCATCTTGTTTTATAGCTGCAGAATATACGATAACATCTGCATTTCTAGCATCTTCTAAATTATGACCGATTGTAACTTTAATACCTCTTTTTATTAAAGTTTGTACAGCTTCAGAATCAGCCCAATCAGAACCAGTAATATTAAATCCCCAATTGTGAAGAATTTCAGCGATACCGCTCATACTTACTCCACCAATTCCAATCATATGAATATTTTTATATTTTTTTAAGTTATCTATATTAGGCATTAAAATTACACTCCCTTTTTATATCTATATTTAAATTGTAAAATTTCAAGCTAAATTATATAATTATATCGCTAAAAATTCAAGAGTTTTAACAAATTTTATCTGTTTTTTAGTAACTATTCAATGTTCAAAATGTTGAAAGTTAGGTGAGTTATTGTATATTTATTTTAAATAAGTGACGAATGTGATTGGAGAATTGTTAGAAACTCTTGGATAATTTTATGGAAAATGTTCGCGTCGAGCTATAGCGAGGACTAAGTGAAATGGTGCCATAAAATTATTTTAGAGTTTCTTATAATTTGTATTGAGCCGAGGAATTTATGAAAAATAAATATACAATAACTCATCTTCTCAGGTTTTTAACATTATAAGAATAACATTTAATATATATTAGTATATATAATAAAAAGTGTTACAAAAAATTTTATAAACATATTTTTCTAATTTTTTAAGTTATAGGAAATATAATTTTATATAACTTAAAAAAAATGTAAAAAAAAGAAGGAAAAAAATTTTTTATGAAGAATAATATAATTGTACATAAGAATAAAGCTATGTACAAAATATTTAAAAACTTAAGGAAGGTAGGTGCACTACAAATGCAAATAACAGATGTACGTTTAAGAAAAGTAAATTCAGAGAACAGAATGAAAGCTGTTGCTTCTGTAACATTCGATAACGAATTCGTAATTCACGATATTAAAGTTATCGAAAGTCAAAATGGATTATTTATAGCTATGCCAAGTAGAAAAACTCCAAACGGAGAATTCAAAGATATAGCTCATCCAATCAATGCTGAAACTAGAGAGAAAATTCAAAAAGCTATATTAGATGCTTATGAAGCTCCAGAAACAGAGGAATCAGCAGAATAATTATAAATTAAAAAAGCACGCTAAGTGCTTTTTTTTTGATTGTAGACCTTGAAAAATAAGTAAAAACAATGTAAAATAATAAAGATATATATAGCACATTATCCAGTAATAGCTGTGAACTGTAACTATAATTTAAACTAGTTATCAAAAGTAAGGAGAAAAGAGGAAAATAATGTTTTTAATAGTAGGATTGGGAAATCCAGAAGAAGAATATTCTAATACAAGGCATAATATGGGATTTGATACTGTGAATAAGTTAGCAGAACAATATAAAATAGAAATAAATAAACATAAATTTAAAGGAATATATGGTTCTGGAATAATAGAAGGTGAAAAAGTAATAATATTAAAACCACAGACATATATGAACTTAAGTGGTGAAAGTATAATAGAAATTATTAATTTTTATAAAATAAAATTAGAAGAATTAATAATTATATATGATGATATTGATGTAGAACCAGGAAAGATAAAAATAAGAAAAAAAGGTGGAGCAGGTTCTCATAACGGAATGAAATCAGTAATAAAAAATTTAAAATCAGAAGAATTTACAAGAATAAGAGTAGGAATAGGAACACCTGAATATAAAAATGACATGATAAATTATGTAATAGGTAAAATATCATCGGAAGAGGAAAAAGAAAAATTAGGAATAGGAACTGATACAGCGAAAGAGGCCATAATAGAAATTTTAAAAAATGGTGTAGATATTGCAATGAATAAGTTTAATTAAACAAAGAAGGGGTAGACAAAGATATGTTAGAATTGTTAATAAAAAGGGTAGAAGAAGAAAGAAAAATAGCACTAGTAGAAGATGGAAAAATAGTAGAATATTATGAAGAAACAGAAGAAGAAAATAGAAATGAAGGAAATATCTATTTAGGAACAGTAAAAGATATAGTAAAAGGAATGCAAGCAGCTTTTGTAGATATAGGACTAGAAAAAAATAGTTTAATACATTTAAAAGATATTTTAGAAAAGAAAGATGAAAAAGTAGAAAAAGTTAACTTAAATCAGGATATAAACAAAGTAATAAAACCAAATCAAAAGTTACTAGTTCAAATTAAAAAAGATAGTAATGAAAAAAAAGGAGCTAGAATATCAACACATATTAATTTGCCAGGTAAGTATATAGTGCTTATGCCAAATACAAATATAATCACAGTTTCACAAAAAATAGAAAATAAAGAGGAACGTGACAGATTAATAAAGATTGTAGAACAAAATATATCAAAAGGAAATGGTGCAGTTATTAGAACTTCAGCAGAAGGAAAAGACCAAGAGATTATAGAAGAAATAAAAAAGATAGAAAGTAAATGGAATGAAATATTGGAAGATAGCAATGACAAAACAAAAAAAGTGCCAAGATTGATATATAAAAGTCAAGATATTATTGAAAAAATGTTAATGGATTTAGCAGACAAAAATTTAACTAAAGTTATTGTAAATGATAGTACAGATTATAATCAAATAAATAATATAAAAAATGAGAATAAAGAATATTCAAATTTACAAATATCAGTAAAAGGTGAAAATTCTATATTTGAAATTTATGATTTAGAAAATCAAATAAATAAAATGAATAATAGAAAAATTTGGCTAAAATGTGGAGGCTTTATCACAATAGACAAAACAGAAGCTTTGACAGCAATAGATGTAAATACTGGAAAATATACAGGAAATAAAACTATGGAAGATACAGTATTTAAAGTAAATAAAGAAGCAACAATTGAAATAGCTAAACAACTTAGACTTAGAGATATAGGTGGAATAATAATAATAGATTATATAGATATGCAAAAAGAAGAAGATAAAAAAGAGATAGAACAATTGCTAGAAAAAGAATTAAAAAAAGACAGAAGTAAAACACAAATAGAAGGTTTTACAAAATTAGATTTAATTGAGATGACAAGAAAACATATATGTAGTCATAAAGATTAAGGAGTTATAAAAATGAATGTAGGATTTATATCACTAGGATGTAGTAAAAATTTAATAGATACCGAAAGTTTAATAGGTATGTTTAAAAATAATAGATACAATATAGTAAATGAAGAAGAAAAAGCAGACATATTAGTAATAAATACATGTGGGTTTATTGAATCAGCAAAAGAAGAGGCAATAAATACTATATTAGAAATGGCAGAATACAAGAAAAAAAGATGTAAATATTTAATAGTAATGGGATGTTTAGTTCAAAGATATTATAATGACTTGGTAAAAGCATTACCAGAAGTCGATTTATTTATAAAAATAGAAGATTATGACAAATTATGGGATAAAATTGATGACTTAATAAAAAGAGGTATTGTTGAAAAAGAAAAGAAAAAATCTAGTAAGAAAATAAGTGAAATACCACCAATGCCTATGTTAAAGCAAGAAGAATTTTTAAATAGAATAATAACAACAGGAAAAAATTATGCATATATAAAAATAGGAGAAGGATGTAGTAACAAATGTACATATTGTGCAATTCCATATATAAGAGGGCCATTTGTTAGCAGAAAAATTGAAGATATATTAGAAGAAGCAAATATGCTAGCCAAAAAAGGAATAAAAGAATTAATTGTTATAGCACAAGATACTACTAAATATGGTGTTGATATATATGGTGAATCAAAATTAGCCGAATTATTACAAAAATTAAGTGAAATAGAAGGAATAAAATGGATCAGATTTTTGTATTCATACCCAGAAGGAATAACAGAAGAACTAATTAATGTAGTTGCTAAAAATGAAAAAATTGCTAAATATTTTGATATTCCGATTCAACATATTTCTAACAAAGTATTAAAAAGGATGAATAGAAGAACAAATAAAGAGCAAATAGAAAATTTACTAAAAACAATTAGAGAAAAAATACCTAATGTAACATTAAGAACAAGCTTAATAGTAGGATTTCCAGGAGAAACCAAAGAAAATTTTGAAGAATTGAATGAATTTATAAAACAAACTAAATTTGATAAATTAGGGACATTTATGTATTCAAAAGAAGATGGAACTCCAGCAGAAAAGCTTCCAAATCAAATACATGGAAATACAAAAAAAGCAAGATATAACAGGATAATGAAAGCACAACAAGAAATCTCTAAAAAACTTCAAAATAATAAAATAGGAAAAACATATGAAGTATTAGTAGAAGATATGTCATTTGATGGAAAATATTATATAGGTAGAACAATGCAAGATGTACCAGAAATAGATGGAATAGTTTATATAAAAAATCAAACAAAAAAGAGAGAAGAAGATATATTAAATCATTTTATAAATTGTAAGGTAATAGATGTAAATGATTATGATTTAATTGCTGAATTTTTGGAACATTAGAGGTTACAATTCACAGCTATTACTAAATAATGTGATATATATCACAAAGTTTTAGATGTTTTTAGACCGTAAATAGTAACCATTAGAGGCAGGCAAAAATGCAACATTGCACGGAAAATTGACATTATGTAAAGAAAAGAGTATAATTAAATTATCTGGAAAAAGTTCTGGATAAAATTTATAAAGAAAAGGAGAAGGAAATGGACGAAAGAAAATTACAGGATGGAGTTGTTGAAATTGAGAATTTCGAACAAGAGCGGAAGAAACAAGAAGAAAAACAAATGAGAGTAGCAATTATACTCAATCAATTAAGGATACCACTTGCAGATCAATCTGCATATCGAAACCTTCAAGACGGAATTATCGCAGCCATAGAAGATAGAGAATATATCTATGATAGCAATATAGAGTTTCGCGTAGAAAAAATAATACGTGAAGCTGTAAAAAGATGTAAACAGGATGCTACTTCAAAGAAGCTACTGGAAGAAATTTTCCACAACTCCAAAGAGGAAGAGATTGTTTCTGTAAAGAAATTTATAGAAGCAGTTGCAAAATTTGTTGTAAAAGACAAAAAAATTTGAATCTCCCCAAACCCACGTCCGATTATTGGACGTGGGTTTGGCATATGTTTTTGTTGCTTCACTCTGATGGTTGCAAGTACTTGAAAAATAGCATATAATCTAGTATAATAGTTGTATTAAAAAGAGAAGGAGACTAAATTATGAAAAAAAGAATATTAACAGGAGATAGACCAACAGGAAAGTTACATATAGGACATTATTTTGGTTCATTAAAAAAGAGAGTAGAAATGCAAAATAGCGGTGACTATGATATGTATATATTAATAGCAGATGTTCAAGCATTAACAGATAATTTTAACAATCCAGAGAAAGTAAGAAATAATGTAAGAGAGCTAGCAATGGACTATTTATCATGTGGAATAGATCCAGAGAAAACAACAATATATATACAATCAATGATACCAGAAACAGCAGAATTAACCGTATATTATTCAAATTTAGTAACAATAGCAAGACTTCAAAGAAATCCAACAGTAAAAACAGAAATAGCACAAAAAAAAGAAATTTTTGGTGAAAGTGTAACATATGGATTTTTAGGATATCCAGTAAGTCAAGCAGCAGATATAACAACTTTTGAAGGAGAGTTAGTACCAGCAGGAGAAGATCAAGAACCACTAGTAGAGCAATGCAGAGAGATTGTAAGAAAGTTTAATAGTATATATGGAGATGTTTTAGTAGAACCTAAGATTGTTTTATCAGAAGGAAAAAGAATCAAAGGTCTAGATGGAAATGAAAAAATGGGAAAATCTCTTGGAAATGCTATATATTTATCTGATTCAGAAGAAGAGATAACAAAAAAAGTAATGAGTGCTATAACTGATCCAAATAGAATAAAAAAAGATGATTTAGGAAATCCTGATATATGTATGGTTTCATATTATCACAAATTATTCTCTACAAAAGAAGAGATAGACACTGTATGTTCTGAATGTAGAGCAGGAAAAAGAGGTTGTGTTGCTTGTAAGAAACAATTGGCTAAAAATATAATTGAATACTTAAGACCAATTAGAGAAAAAAGAAAATATTATGAAGAAAATCCTGAATTAGTAGATAAAATATTAAAAGAAGGAACAGAAAAAGCAAGAGAGACAGCAAAAGAAACAATGAAAAAGGTAAAAAAAGCAATGAAACTAGATTATTTTGAGTAATTATATTAAATTTAGAAGAGGAGATAAAAATGTTTAAAGATTACACAAAAATCATAATAAAATCAGGAGATGGCGGAAATGGTGCAGTATCATTTAGACGTGAAAAATATGTAGCAGCTGGCGGACCTGATGGTGGAGATGGAGGAAAAGGCGGAGATGTCTATTTCCAAGTCGACAAAGACAAAAACACATTAATTGATTTTAGATATAACAAAAAGTTTAATGCAGGTAATGGTGAAAATGGTAGAGGAAGTAATTGCAATGGAAAATATGGAAAGGACTTATATATAAAAGTACCAATAGGAACAGTGATAAAAGATGCTGAAACAGGGAAAGTTGTAGCAGATTTATCAAAACCAGAGCAAACAGAACTAATATTAAAAGGTGGAAGAGGTGGAAGAGGAAACTCTCATTTTGCAACTTCTACAAGACAAGCTCCAAGATTTTCAGAAGATGGAGATAGAGGAGAAGAAAAAGAAGTTATATTAGAATTAAAATTACTTGCAGATGTTGGATTATTAGGATTCCCTAATGTTGGAAAATCAACATTCTTATCAATGGTTACAGATGCAAAACCTAAAATAGCAAATTATCATTTTACTACTTTACAACCAAACTTAGGAGTTGTAAAAATGAAAAATGGAGATGGATTTGTAATAGCAGATATACCAGGAATTATTGAAGGGGCAAGTGAAGGAGTAGGCCTTGGAATACAGTTTTTAAGACATGTAGAAAGAACTAGATTGTTACTACATTTCTTAGATATATCAGGTCAAGAAGGAAGAAATCCAGTAGAAGATTTTTATAAAATAAATAAAGAATTAAAAAATTATAGTGAAAAATTAAGTAATAGAAAACAAATAATTGTAGCAAATAAATTAGATGTTCAAAATGAAGAATTAGTAAAAGAAGTAGAAAAATTGGCACAAAAAGAAGGATTAGAGCTATATAAAATATCAGCAGCTACAAAGCAAGGTGTACAAGAATTAATTGACCATGTATCAGAAGTATTGAAAACATTACCAAAAGAAGACTTAATAGAGTTTGAAGAGAAAAAGGTATATACATTAGAAGAAAAAGACGATGATTGGACAATAAAAGAAGAAGATGGTGTGTTTATTGTGTCAGGAAGAGCAGTACAAAGATTAATGGGTAGAGTTAATATAGAAGATAATGAGTCAATGTATTATTTACAAAAATGTTTGAAAAACATGGGAATTGATGATAAGTTAAGAGAAATGGGAGTTTGTGAAGGAGATACAGTTATATTAGATGACTGGGAGCTAGAATGGTATGATTAAAATTTGTTACAGTTCACGGTTGGAAATATTCTAAAAGATGTTGATATATTAATATTGATTAAATTTTGAATGTGATTGGAGGAAATTTAGAATTTCTTAAGTGATTTTATGGAAAATGTTCGCGTCGAGCGTAGCGAGGACTAAGTGAAAGGGTGCCATAAAATTGCTTTAGAAATTCTTAACTTTCCGTATTGAGCCGAAAAATTTATGAAATATTAATATATCAACATCTTATATATAATTTTATAAGTTGTGAACTGTAACAATTTTTAGTGTGAAATCAAAGAAATTTATTAAATACTAGTTGACGAAAGGAAAAAAAAATGGTATAAATATAAAGTACTAATAGGGCCCCTTGGTCAAGCGGTTAAGACGCCACCCTCTCAAGGTGGAATCATGGGTTCGATTCCCGTAGGGGTCACCAAAATTTAAAAGGGAGTAGCTTGAAATTACTAATCAACAGTCGCGATATAAAATATCTGGTTAGTAAGCTTTAAAAAAAGTAAGCAAGACTTTTAAAAGGAATAAGATCTTTTTAAAAGTCTTTTTGTGTATTTAAATTAAAAGATTTTATTTCCAAATATAAAGGAAATGGAGGCTACAAAAATGTAAAGAAAAATTTAAATTAAGATATTTTTAAATAAAAATACCCCCAAAACATTGATATCTTTTTATAATTTGGATAAAATAAAGGTGAAAAGATATGAGAAAATGCAGAAGAAGAGGTTAAACTAACAAAATTAAAAATTTAGGAAAGGAAAATGTAAAAATGGAAAATAAGAACTGGTTTAACAAAGAAATAGCGGATGTTGAAAAAGAACTAGAAACAAATCAAGAAAAAGGTTTGTCACAAGAAGAAGTAACAAAAAGAAGAGAAAAATATGGAGCAAATCAATTAAAAGCAAAAAAGAAAAAATCATTGTTGCAAAGATTTTTAGATCAATTTAAGGATTTTTCAATTATTATTTTAATTATTGCAGCAATAGTATCAGGATTTGTAGGAGTAGCAGAAGGAGAAGGAATTACAGATACAATTATTATATTAATAGTTGTTATATTAAATGCTATTATTGGAGTTACACAAGAATCAAAAGCAGAAAAATCATTAGAGGCTCTACAAAAATTAACAGATCATGCTTCAAAAGTTGTAAGAGATGGAAATGTAACTGTTGTTCCAGCAAAAGAATTAGTTCCTGGAGATATTGTTGTATTAGATACAGGTGACTATATTCCAGCAGATTTAAGAATTATAGAAGCAGTAAATTTAAAATCACAAGAAGCTTCATTAACAGGAGAATCTGTACCAGTTGAAAAAACAACGGAAAAAATAGATGGCACAGAAGTTGGTCTAGGAGACAGAATAAACATGTTATTTTCTTCTAGCTTAGTAACATATGGTAGAGGAAAAGGAATTGTTGTAGAAACAGGAATGACAACAGAAGTAGGAAAAATTGCAGAAATGATAAATGAATCAGAAGAGCAAATAACACCATTACAACAAAAATTAAATAAATTAGGAAAAACATTAGGAATTACAGCAATTATCATTTGTGTGGTAATATTTATTATAGGATTATTCCAAAATAAAGAACCAATCCATATGTTTATGACAGCTGTATCATTAGCAGTAGCAGCAATCCCAGAAGGATTAGTAGCAGTATCAACAATTGTGTTAGCTATAGGTGTTCAAAAAATGGTTAAGAAAAATGCAATTGTAAAAAAATTGCCAGCTGTTGAAACATTAGGAAGTGCAACTGTTATTTGTTCAGATAAAACAGGAACTTTAACACAAAATAAAATGACAGTAGAAAAAGTATTCTTAAATGGAGAAATTAAAGATTTAGAAGAAATAGACGCAAAAAATGTATCAGAAGATATGACAAAACTTGTATATGCAAATATGTTATGTAATGATACAAAAATTGCAAAGGATGGAACATTAACAGGAGATCCAACAGAAACAGCTTTAGTAGATATGGCATTTAAATTAAATTTTGACCCATCAATATATGATAGAATGATACGTGTTTCAGAAGTACCATTTGATTCAGATAGAAAATTGATGACAACTGTTAATAAAGTAAATGATAAATATATAGCTTATACAAAAGGTGGAGTAGATGAATTATTAAAAATATGTAAAGCATATGTATTTAATAATGAAATAAAAGAAGACTTAGACAAATATGCAGTAACGATAAGAAAAAAGAATGAAGAAATGGCAAAAGAAGCTTTAAGAGTTCTAGCTTGTGCATATAAAGAATTTGACCATGAACCATCAGAAAAAGAATTAGAAAATATTGAAAGTGATTTGATTTTTGTGGGAATGGTAGGAATGATAGATCCACCAAGAGAAGAGGCAAAACGAGCAGTAGAAAAATGTAAAACAGCAGGTATAAAAACTGTTATGATTACAGGAGACCATAAAATTACAGCTACAGCAATTGCTAAAAAATTAGGAATATTAGAAAATGAAGATGAAGCAATAACAGGTTTAGAATTAGAAAAAATGTCTGATGAAGAACTACAAAAAAATGTAAGACATTATTCTGTTTATGCAAGAGTATCTCCAGAACATAAAGTAAGAATTGTAAAGGCATGGCAAAAAAATGGTGAGATTGTAGCAATGACAGGAGATGGAGTAAATGATAGTCCAGCATTAAAAACTTCTGATATTGGTTGTGCAATGGGAATAGTTGGAACAGATGTTGCAAAAGAGGCAGCAGATGTTATTTTAACAGATGACAATTTTGCAACAATTGTATCAGCAGTAGAAGAGGGAAGAAGAATTTATGACAATATATTAAAAGTTATTCAATTCTTATTATCAAGTAATATAGGTGAAGTAGTTGTGTTATTTCTAGCAACACTATTAACACCACTATTTGCACAATGGTTTGGAATAACAGATATTGCTCATTTAGAAATATTATTACCAATACACATTTTATGGATAAACTTAGTAACAGACTCATTACCAGCCTTAGCATTAGCATTTGATCCAGCAAATGCAGATATTATGAATAGAAAACCAAATAAACCAGGAAAAGGTGTATTTACAAAAGGAATGACTTGGAGAATTATTTACCAAGGTGTTATGATAGGATTGTTAACTCTTGGAGCATTTATGATAGGACTTGCAACAACTACGCAAGCCATTGATGGATTAACATTAGATGAATCAAAAATAGAAGTAGGTCAAACAATGGCTTTTGTAACATTAGCCTTTTCAGAATTAGTACATGTATTTAATGTAAGAAACAATAAAAAATCTATCTTTAAAACAAAAGTATTTAATAATAGTAAATTAATATGGGCAGTACTTGGTTCAGCAGCATTAATGGGAGTTATTTTAGCAGTACCAGCTTTAAGAGGAATCTTTAGTATACCAGTATTACCAACAGAAAATATCATTGAATTAATTGGGCTAGTAATAGCACCACTAGTTATTGTAGAAATATTCAAGTTACTTAAAATTAACAGTTTTAAAGATGAATAAAAAATATAGTCAAAAATCCTTGACAACACTGATTGGAATGGTATAATACTAATAAAGTGACATTTGGAGGTATTTTGACTAATGCAAAAAGAAAATGTATTTTTTTCTGTAGATAAGTATAACGAAATGACAGATGAACAAATAATAATAGAAATACAAAATGGAGATAAACAAGCTTTATCATATTTAATGAACAAATATAAAGAACTAGTAAATATGAAAGTTAGCAAGTACTTTATGGTAGGAGCAGAAAAAGAGGATATAGTGCAAGAAGGATTAATAGGACTATTTAAGGCAATAAAGACATATAAAAGAGAAAAAAATAGTAGTTTTAAATCATTTGCAAATATGTGTATAGAAAGACAATTAATTACTGCAATAAAGTCATCAAACAGGCAAAAACATATACCATTAAATTCATATTTATCATTAAATGGTTCAGCATATGATAATGAAGAAGAAAATGGCATGGAATTAATAAATACAATAGATAATAAAATGGTAGAAGATCCATTAGAAACAGTTATGAAAAAAGAGTATTATGAACAAATAGAAACTTCAATGGAAAAATCATTAAGTGTATTTGAAAAGCAGGTTTTAGATGGATATGTAAAAGGATATAGTTATGTAACAATTGCAAAACAATTAGATTCACCTGTAAAATCGGTTGATAATGCTATACAAAGAATTAGAAAAAAAGCAATAAAAAATTTATTAAATGAAAACTAAAAAATTTATCAAATATTTTAGTAAAAATTAAAATTATAGCATCTTGAATTTAGAAATAAATTCTAGGTGCTTTTATTATGTCATTTTTAATTATATAAAATTTAAATTCTAAAAAAATTTTAGCAATTTATTGATTTTTATGTTTTTTATTGGTAGAATTGAAATGTAAAATTTTCTTTAAGTAGAATACTCAAAGAAAATATAAAAAAAGATTAAAAACGATAAAACAAAAGAAAGAGAGGAGAAAATCTAATGAAAAAGTGCACAAAAAGAAAAAAGGATATTTTAGAACATGTATTAAAAGATAACCATAATAGAGGAATAACATTAATAGCACTTGTAATAACAGTCATTGTTTTGTTAATATTAGCAGCAGTAACAATAGCAACATTAACAGGAGAGAATGGAATATTAACAAATGCGGAAAGAGCAAGAGATGAAACAAAGTATGCAAGAGTGAAAGAGGCAAAAGACTTATGGCAAACAGAAAAAGAGATATCAAATCAAACAGAAGCAGAGGAAAGAGAAAGTAGAGAAGATGTAATAAATCAATTATACCAAGAAGGTACAATAACAGAAGAAGAAAGAGATGCTTTATTAGCAGGAGAGGCAATAACAATAGCAAACAAGACAATATCATTTGAAAGTACATTAGTGGAAATGTTTAAGCTAGCTCAAGAAACGGCCTGTAGTGGAGGAGATAGTTGTACTGACCCAACAAACCACTTACACATAGGAGATTATATAAATTATACTCCAGCAGATTCTTCAGCAAAAACTGGAGCATTAGGACAAGAAGAAACAGGATATGCAGATGCAACCCAAAGTTATACAGTAAATTCAGAAACAAAGTGGAGAGTGTTAGGATTAAATGCTACAGGAAATCAAATATTATTAATAAGTGAATATCCAATACAAAAAGATGGAGAAGATCCATATTTAATTTTAGCAGGACCAGAAAGCTATATAAATTGTAAAAGTACATTAGATAAAATATGTGGAATATATGCAAATACAAATGTAGCAACAAAAGCAAGAAGTATAACAATAGAAGATATAAATAATGCATTAGGAGTAGAAGTAGATGAAGAAAACGGTACAATGCATAAAGTAGGAAATACAACAGCATTACCAGGATTTTATGGATATTTTGGCAAGTTTGATGAGGTAAATAGATATACATACAAAACGGGAAATTATTCACCAGAAAAATATATGAACGATAAATATGTAACCAATTATACAGTAAAAACAACAGTAGAAGGAAATTACTATTATTACCCATATAACATAGCAGGAACAAGCAGTGAAAATCCAACATTATACAATTTACTGTTTGAAGGAACAGAAGAAAATAGTAATTGGGCAAGAAGCTACTGGCTTGCGTCTCCTGGAGTCTATGCGAATTCTAGCAATGCAACCTTCGGCCCTGGCAATGTGGATGGCGGCAACGTGAATAGCTACAACGATTTGTTCTATTCGCATGGCAACTGGTATGCGTATGGGTACGCAGTGCGCCCCGTAGTTTCTCTAAGGTCTGATGTCTCATTATCAGAAGTAGGAGGAAAAGGAACAGCTGGAACAGATATATGGCAAGGAAAAGAAAACACTAGTCCAGATATAGACTCTGGAAATTTCAACAGTGAAAACGAAACTGCAGGAAAAATACAATAGTAGAGTACCAAAAGATTTCCCCAAGAAGGACTTTGTACTTCTGGGGGAATCAAAAAAAATGGAGGGAAAAAAAGAAAAAAGTAATGCAAATGAGAGTCGAAAAAATACGTTCTTATTTATTAGAAAATATGGAAGATAAAGAATTAATAGAAAGAATAGAAAAAGCAATTAATGAAAGAAGAAAAGTTTAGAGTTATCAATTTTATAAGGGAGCTTATTGTATATATAGATAAATATTTAGTGAATTTTCCAAGAAAAGATATTGAACTAAAAACAAGAATTAGAAATTTAAGTTATGATATGTTAGAAGAAGCATATAATGTAAATGTTTCTGAATCTTTAAATAGAATTGAAAAATTAGACAGCATTATAGCAAAAGTAAAAGTAATGGATTTTTTGTTAAATCTTTGTTATGACAAGCAAATAATTAATTGAAACGATATATAAAATTTGGAGAAAAGTTGGATGATATAGTAAAATATACAATAGGCTGGAAGAAACAGATAAAGGCAAAAAAGAGTGAATAAAAAAATCTGGTGCTTCCAACCAGGATTGAACTGGTGACCTCAGCCTTACCAAAGCTGCACTCTACCAACTGAGCTATGGAAGCAAATAAACTGAACTGCAACAATTATACAATATAAGAAAATAAATGTAAATATTTCTATTGACTTTTTTATAAAAAAGTATTAAA
>CALYAB010000017.1 GCA_944393395.1 uncultured Clostridia bacterium | reverse complement strand
AAGGATATGTTCCTAAAAAATTATATGAATGTGTTGCTTATAGAAAATATGGTAAGTCAAGATGTGTATGTCATAATGTAAGAGAAGATATTCTACTTGCTAATTTGAAAAATTTTTTGATATTATTAAGAGATAATTATATTTCAGAAATAAATAATTTAAAGCTTAACGAATATAAATCTAACAAAAAGAAAAATCTTGAAGAACAAGAAAAGAATCTAAAGAATTTGGAAGCAGAATATAAAGTTTTAATCTCACAGAGAATAAAAGAAATAGCAAGTTCTTTAGAAGACAAAAAAGAATTTATAGAAAATACATATAGAAGTTTAGAAGAAGAAAAGTATAAAGAAATAGAAAAGATAAAAAAGAAATTACAAGAGTTGAAAAATGAAGATTTAGAAATAAAACAAGAAAAAATGAAACAAACAATAGACTATTTTAATCAAATTATAGAAGCGGAAGTACCAGATAAAGCAATACTAAATATGCTAATTGATAAAATTTATATTTATCATGATAAATCAGCAAAATTTGAACTAAAAATAGATATAAATAAACTATTGTTATAGAAATTAATAATAAGAAATATGAAAAATATTTGTGTTTTACAATATAAAGTAAAATATAAAATTTAAAATTCAACAAACAAGTGCAAAAAAGAATTGTATTTTGGCTAGGCAAACGAAGGAGACATCAACGAGGCGTACAATGAGTACGTCGATTTGATGGCGACTGAAGTTTAACAACGCCAAAATCAATTATCTTTTACACAATAATCAAAAGTGGTTCAACTGCGTGAGTACAATCACAACATTATGCTGGTGTGGCTTTTGATGTTGGGCAAACATTGTCTGCTGAAAGAAGAAGAGTTCTTTGGAATAGTGCAAATAATTCAGGGGTGTGGACTTATGTTGAACCAATTTCACTAACACCGACATGGGTACATTTTGATAAAAGATTTGGAACACCTGCCTGCAGTACAGGAGGTTTCCCTCAATTAAAAAGAGGAAGTTTAAGTAATTATGTATTAATAGCACAAGATGATTTAAATACTTTAGGATATAGAACTAATGGATTAGATGGCATATTTGGAGTAGCTACGCAAAATGCTGTGAGAGAATATCAAAGAACAAGAGGATTAGCTGTAGATGGAATAGTTGGATGTAATACTTGGCGTTCACTTCAAGAAGAAGTAGTAGGAGCAGGTGCTACAAGTACAACTATAAATTAATAAAACGTACTTCAATTCTGTGAAAACAGTATATGAAGTACGTTTTGCTGTGAGCATATAAAATGATAATGATTTAATAAGAGATAATATTTTAAGCATTTCTATAATTCTTGCTTTTATTCTCTTGCAATTTTATAAGTTGAGTAGTAAGCAAATAAATTACCTCTTTATTATAATTATTCAATTTCATATAAGCCTCTAAAAATTTATTATCAATTAAATCAGTAAAAGAGGCGTCATTTCCAATTAAATCATCAAAAAGAAAATTTGAACTAATATTAAGAGCTTTACAAAGATTAATAATAGTGGTTGCACTGCCAAAAGCAATACCTCTTTCTAATTGGCTTATGTATCTTGTTGATAAAGAAAGTTTTTCTGCTAGTTTTTCTTGTGTATAATTTGTTCTTGATCTGGCTAATTTGATTTTTCTACCAATATTTTTTCTTAAATATTTTTCATTATTATCCATAAACTTTCCTCCATATTAATTTATACAAAAGTATATCAATTAGAAAATCAAAATAAAATGAACTAATAATTAGATAATTTATATAAACTAGAATTAATAGTTCAATAAATATTACAACAATTGCTTATGAATCATATCAAAAAAGGGTTGCTATTCACAACTTCTAAACGATGCTGATATATTAATATTTCACAAATTTTTCGGTTCAATACGGAAAGTTAAGAATTTCTAAAGAGAATTTTATGGCACCCTTTCACTTAGTCCTCGCTAACATTCTTGAATAGGAAAAATCAAGTTTTTCCTATTCAAGAATGTTACTCTAATAATTGCACACAATTTTACTTCAGTAAAATTGGTGCACGAACAATGGACGCGGACCTTAAAATGTTATAAATAGAGAAAATGTTTAAGAAAGTCCGCTATTGTTCTAGTGACGCGAACATTTTCCATAAAATCACTTAAGAAATTCTAAATTTCCTCTAATCACATTCAAAATTTAATCAATATTAATATATCAACATCGTTTAAGATAATTTTCGGCAGTGAATTGTAACAAAAAATGTAAAAAAATTAAAAAATTTTAAAAAAAGTATTGCAAAATTAAAAAAGTTATATTACAATTTAGAAGAAGTGGAGAGAAGTGGTACGAAGTGGTGGAAAAAGGAAATGAGGTGGAAGACCATTGCTAATAGGTGAATATGAGCATTCTCTAGACGCTAAAGGCAGGTTGATAATGCCAGCAAAATTAAGACAGGACATGGGAGAAAAGTTCATCGTAACAAAAGGGTTAGATGGATGTTTATTTTCATTTTCACAAGAAGAATGGTTAAATTTCGAAACAAAATTAAAAGCATTACCTCTTTCAGATAAAAACGCCAGAAACTTTGTAAGATTTTTCTTGTCAGGAGCAACAGAGTGTGAATTGGACAAGCAAGGAAGATTTCTAATTCCAAATAATTTAAGAAATGCAGCAAAATTACAAAAAGAAGTTGTAATAATAGGAGTAGGAACTAGATTAGAAATATGGGATAAAGAAATTTGGGAAAAATGTGATGAAGATATATCAGCAGATGAAATTGCAGAGAACATGGCAAATCTTGGTATATAACTTGAAAAAGTTTATATAGATACAAAAGATAAAAATACAAAAGATAAATTTAAACAATTACAAAAGATAAATAATAAAAAAACAAAAGACAAAAGTACAAAAGCTTTAAAAAATACAAAAGATAAATTCTTAAAAAACAAAAGAATTTAAAGCTAATGAAAAATTATAAAAAAACAAAAGTTAATTAAAACAAAAGAAATAAAAAAAGCAATTTGAAACCCAAAAGAAAAATATACAATAAAGAAAAGGACAACTGGTAGTTTTTAATTACCAGTTGTTTAAGCATAATAAAATATTAAGAGGTATAAAATTGAAATTTGAACATAAACCAGTCTTGCTCAATGAATGTATAGAAGGACTAAATATAAATCCAGAAGGAATTTATGTTGATGGTACTTTAGGTGGAGCAGGACATAGTATAGAAATTTTAAAAAAGCTATCTGAAAAAGGTATGTTAATAGGAATAGACAGAGATGAAGAAGCGTTAAAAGCTGCCAAAAATAGATTAGCACAATATAAAAATGTAAAATATGTACATGATAATCATGATAATATAAAAAATATATTACAAAAACTTAATATAGATAAAGTAGACGGTATTTTATTAGATTTAGGTGTTTCATCATATCAATTAGATGAAAGAAATAGAGGATTTAGTTATTTAGGAGATAATGAACTTGATATGAGGATGGACAAAACACAAGAATTAACAGCAAAAGAAATTGTTAATAAATATCAGGAGAAAGAATTAGCAAATATTATATATGAATATGGAGAAGAAAAGTTCTCAAGACAGATTGCTAAAAATATTTGCCAATATAGAAAAGAAAAGACTATAAATACAACTAAACAATTAGTTGAAATAATTGAAAAATCAATTCCTAAATCTAAACAAAATAATGGGCATCCAGCCAAAAGAACATTTCAGGCAATAAGAATAGAAGTAAATAATGAGATAAAACCATTATATAATACTGTTAAAGATTCAATAGATTGTTTGAAAAGTAAAGGAAGATTATGCATAATAACATTCCATTCATTAGAAGATAGAGCGGTAAAAAATGCATATATAGAAGCAAAAGGAAAATGTACATGTCCTAGTGATTTACCATATTGTGTATGTGGTGCGAAATCTTTAGGAAAAATAATAAATAAAAAACCAATAATTGCAACAAAAGAAGAACAAAAAGAAAATTCTAGAAGTAAAAGTGCAAAATTAAGAATTTTTGAAAAAATATAAGGAACTAAAGTAAAAGAGGAGGTGAAATAACTTATGGCAACAAGATATCAATATGAGACTAGTCCAAGAAAACTTGAACCAAGCTATAAAAGAGAAAAGAGAAAACAAAATATAAAAGTTGTAAAAGATTTACCAAAGCAAGAAGTGAAAATATCTAAGGAACAAAAAATAAGGCATAGAAAAGTGACTCTTTTAGTAATAGCTATTTTTGGATTATTACTTACCATAAGTTATAGAAACACTCAAATAAATGAAAAATTTAATGAAATGCAAACTTTAGAAACAAAATTATCATCATTGCAAAAAGAAAATGAGCAACTACAAGTAACTATTGAGAATAGTTTAAATTTAAGTAATATAGAAAAACAAGCAAAAGAAAAACTAGGAATGCAAAAATTAACAAACAAACAAACTATATATGTAAGCTTACCTAAAAAAGATTATATAGAATCAGCAACAGAAAAAATTGAGATTAGTGATAATACTGCTCAAAATTGGTTTGAAAAAATCGTTGATAAGATATTTAATAGATAGTTGGAACATTTTGGCATGTCCATAATGCTCCAAAAGGAATAAAAATAAACACCTCTAATAAATATTATTAGAGGTGTTTTTATGAATGAAATAAAACTAACGAGCAAGAAAAAAATGAGAAATACTTTATTTATATCATTTTTAATAATAATTTGTTTGATTGTTAGAATTGGGTATATACAATTAGTACAAGGAAAAGAGTTATCAGAGTTAGCATATCAGCAGCAAACTTTAGACAGAAAAATAAATCCCAAAAGAGGGACAATATATGATGCAACAGGGAAAAATATATTAGCTGTAAGTAGTACAGTAGAAACGGTTACTGTAAATCCAACTAATATTACAGATGAAAATAAAGAAAAAGTTGCAAATGCTTTGGCAAATATATTTGAATTGGATTATGAAACTGTATTAAAAAAGGTAAAGAAGAGAAGTTCGATTGAAACAATTGTAAAAAAAGTGGATAAAGAAAAGACTGATGAACTTAGAAAGTGGATGGAAGGAAATAATATAACAACAGGAATAAATATTGATGAAGATACTAAAAGATATTATCCATATAATAATGTCGCATCACAAGTAATAGGGTTTTGTGGAAGTGATAATCAAGGATTAGATGGAATAGAGGCTAAATATGATGAAGAATTAAAAGGAGAACAAGGGGCAATACAAAAACATGCTGATGCTAAAGGAGGAGAAATAGGAGCGGAAGGAGAAAATTATATATCAGCTGTAGATGGAAATGATTTAGTTTTAACGATAGATTTAACAATACAATCAATAGTAGAAAAATATTTAGAAGAAGCATGTATAGATAATGAATGTACAGATGGAGGAAGTATTATAGTTATGAATCCTCAAAATGGAGATATTTTAGCAATGGCTACATATCCAAGCTATAATTTAAATGAACCCTATGAACCATATACAGAAGAATTAAAAAGTACGTGGGATTCTTTAGGACAACAAGAGAAAACAACATACTTACAGGCTGTTTGGAGAAACAAGTCAATAGCTGATACATATGAACCAGGTTCAGTGTTTAAGCTAATAACAGCTTCTGCAGCACTTCAAGAAGGCATAACAGATACAGATAATGAAGGAGAATTTTCTTGTACAGGAGGAATAGAAGTAGCAGGAGTTAGAATAAAATGCTGGAGATATTATAGGCCACATGGCTCAGAGAGTTTAAGGCAAGCTTTAATGAATTCGTGTAATCCCGTTTTTATAGGACTAGGACAGAAACTAGGAGTGACTAAATATTATGAATATCTAGAAAAATTTAAATTGTTAGAAAAAACAGGGATAGATTTACCGGGAGAGGCTGGAAGTATATTTTTAGCCAAAGAGAAGGCTGGACCAGTTGAACTTGCAACTATTAGTTTTGGACAGAGATTTGAAATAACTCCTATACAATTGGCTACAGCAGTTTCAAGTATTGCAAATGGTGGAACTAGTATAAAGCCTAGAGTAGTAAAACAAATTATAAATAGTGAAACAAAAGAAGTTACAGAAATTCCTGTAGAAAAGGGAGATACTGTTATTTCAAAAGAAACATCTGACAAAGTATTGAGTATGATGGAAAGTGTTGTATCAGAAGGAACTGGAAAAAATGCAAAAGTTGAAGGTTATAGGATTGGTGGAAAGACAGGAACATCAGAAGATGGCGTTAATACTAATAAGTATGTTACATCTTTTTGTGGTGTGGCCCCAATTGATAATCCTCAAGTAGTAGTTTTGGTAACTTTATATAATCCAACTGGTGAAGGAGGACATCAAGGAGGTGTTGGGATTATTTTAGCAACACATAAAAATATGGATAACACATTCATTATGATTTATATAAAAGGTTGAAGAGCACGTTACAAATGTAACTTGCTCTTCGCAGGTATTTTATTTGATTAAGTTTTTGTCAATGATTTCAAAATTAGCCCTATGTATATATAAGGCTTTGTCATCAATGATTAATTTTGTCATTTTTGGAAGGTCATCAGGGATTTCCCAGTAGACATCTTTTCCACTATAAGCGCATATTGGAACACCTAACTGGGATTGAATGACAACTACTTGTGGTTTACCAAAGTAGTTTTTATACTTATTTATTACTTTGGATATAGAAGTTAAGCCAGTTATTCCTTCTGATTCGCTTTCAATATCAGACAAGCTGAATTTGACATCTTTTTTTAAGCCGGATTCTTCAAAAATGACGGTGTTTCCACAAGATGACATTTGTTTACCATCAATTGTAATGGTAATGACAGATGATAAAGAATAATTTGTTATAGAATTCCCATCAGAATCTATACCAAGTTCTTCTACTGTATTACCAGTAATATCAATTTTTTTTCCGCTGACTTTTAGGAATTGTGCTCCATAATTGTCATAGAAGTCAGCAGTGTAAGAAACACCAATAAGGCTTCCTTTTAAAGAGTTCACTTTGCTCTTAAGAAGGGCACACCCTGAACATAGTGATAATATGATAACTCCTGTCAATAAAATAAATACCCGTTTTTTCATAAAAAACCTCCTATAAAAATTTTTTTACTTCGTTGTATATCCTAAGTAGTAAAAATTAGGAATGACAAAGTAATTCATATATAGTATACTAAATTTTTACTAAAAAGTCAATTTATGTAAATCGCACAAAATATCGGAAGTTATTATATATTATTGACAAATCTTTTCAACTACGTTCCATACGTTTTTTAACAACTACATTATATGAAATTATAGTCAATCTTAAACCTAAAAAAATTAATAATTAAATAAAGAGATTATAAAAAATAAATACAAAAAGCTCTATCATATTTGTAGCTGATATGATAAAATAATCAACAAGAGGTGTAAAAATGGGTAGAAGAAAAAATAATAAAAAGCAAGTTAAACAATTGATGGGCGTATTTATTGCTATAATTCTATTAGGAATAAGTATATTTTTTGGAAATGATATGGTAGATTTACCAAAAGAAAGTAGCAGTAGTGCAATATCAACTAATCAAACTAATACAAATTTTAACATAGCTGACATTCCAGAATATACAGATAAAATCTATATTGAAATGAATAATAATATGCCTTACTTTGAAGAAAGCGAATATACAACTGAGAGTTTTGAGAAATATAGTGAATTAGATGAACTAGGAAGATGTGGAGTAGCATATGCAAATATTAGCAAAGAAATAATGCCACCCGAAGGTGATGAACGAGGAAGTATCAGTAGTGTAAAACCAACTGGCTGGGAACAAGCAAAATATGATGGTGAATATTTATATAACAGATGTCATTTAATAGGATATCAATTGGCTGATGAAGATGCAAATGAATTAAATTTAATTACAGGAACAAGATATTTTAATGTAAATGGAATGTTGCCATTTGAAAATCAAGTAGCAAATTATATTAAAGAAAATGAAAATAATCATGTATTATATAGAGTTACACCTATATTTAAAGAGGATAATCTTTTAGCAAGTGGTGTGGAAATAGAAGCATATTCAGTAGAAGATAATGGACAAGGAGTTTGTTTTAATGTATTTGTATATAATGTGCAACCAGGAATTACAATAGATTATAAAACGGGAGAAAGTTCGCAACAGTAAAGAAAGACTATTCATATTGTTCCTGTTTAGTATATTATTCGAAGATAAATTGAACAATAATATTAGTCCGAACAGGAACTTCATAGTTATATATCTAAGAAAATAGAACAAAAAAGATTGACATAAAAAACTTAATGGTATATAATGCTTTTAGTTTAATTCTTTTTTGTTACATATCTAGTAACAATTATTTCCCACAATATAAAAAATATAAAAATAGGAAGGTGATGCTTATTGAATCTAGATTTTTTTAATGATTTAATTAACAAAGTAAAAGAAAGTGATGTGGTACAAAATTTTATGGAAGAGCTATCAAACCATTTAGAAAAGGCTAATGAAAAAGGGGAGAATCAAACAAATAGTCATCAAAATAATAAACAAGAGAATTTATATCAAGTAGTTGATTTTAGTGCAAATGGAGTATTTTTACAAAATACAAATAATAATAAGATTTTTGAAGAAACAAATATGCCACAGGAAATAATGGATAAGATAGGTAATGATTATATTTTAAGCTATGAAAATGGTACCTATAATATTGAAGAAGAGATAACAGAGGATTTTATGAATAGTATGGTGGGGATACAGGAGTATGAAAAAATAAAACAAGATTTTATAAATGAAAGTAATATATTAGAAATTGATCCTAATACTCATTATAAAGTTCAAACGCGTAATAAGGATTATACAATGTTAAGTTATGGAGAAAATAGTACATTAAAAGTACCAAATGAGTTAATACCATATTTTACAAATGAACAAACGATTTTAAATTATAAAGATGGGAAATTCGAAAAAGTAGTTGAATAAATTAATATCCGTAGTTTACAAAACGATAAAATACAAAGAAAATGGAATAATGTAAATGATTCCATTTTCTTTGTATTTTTTTGTTGAATAGGAAAAATGATTTTTTATATTCAAAAAACAACTATATAGCATTTCTAAAACATAAAAATATCTAGTATAAAATAAAAAAGTAATAAAAATCAATATGCATTAATAGAAATTAAATATCAAATATAAAAATAGGTAGGTTTTAGAATGCAGAAAAAAATTATTGAGTATATAAAAGAAATAAAGAATCCATATAAATTAAAAATAGATAATATGATTGTTGAATTGGAATATTCAGAAAATCATAAAAAATTTAATGAATGTATGCTAAATATTTTAAAACAGAAAATCAAAATGGAATGATTTTTGTAATTGAGCACGTTACACTATATAAAGAAGGGAGAAAAATGCTAATGGCAGGAAGAAAATCAAAGTATTCTTCTAATGAAAATATTGTAAGTAAAAAAATATGGTCAGTTGCATTATACATAAGACTTTCACAAGAAGATGAAGATAATGGAAAAGATAAGCAAGAAAGCAATAGCGTAACTAGTCAAAAGACATTATTAAATGAATTTGTTGACACACATGATGATTTAATAGTTTATGATACATATATAGATGATGGATTTACTGGAACAGATTTTAATAGGCCCTCATTTCAAAAGCTACTTGAGGATATGCAAAATGGAAATATTAATTGTGTCATTGTAAAAGATTTATCAAGACTTGGCAGAAACTATATTGAAGTGGGAAATTATATAGAGCAAGTATTTCCATTATTTAATATACGATTTATAGCTATTAATGATTTAGTAGATAGTTTTAAAAATCCAGCAAGTACGAATACAATTTTAGTTCCATTTAAAAATTTAATTAATGACGAATATTGCAGAGATACTTCATTAAAAATAAGATCATCACTTAATGGAAAAAAGAAAAAAGGAGAATTTATAGGTGCATTCCCAGCTTATGGATATTTAAAAGATCCAAAAGACAAGCATAAACTGATAATTGACAAAAGTGTGGTACATATTATAAGAAATATATTTGATTGGAATGTAAATGAAGGATTGGGAAAGATAGCAATTTGTCATAAACTAAACGAATTGGGCATTTTGAATCCTACAGGGCATAAAAGAATAGAGCTGAAGCAAAATTATAATAATTATGGAATACAAAATAATACATTTACATGGGCACCTTCAACAATACGAAATATATTGAGTAATGAAGTATATATAGGAAATACAGTGCAGGGAAAAAGAAGAACTAAAAGTTATAAAATACATAAAGTAGAATCAGTTCCAAAAGAAGAATGGATAAGAGTAGAAAACACACATGAACCAATTATAGATAAAGAAATTTTTAAAAAGGCACAAGAATTAGCTAAAAGAGATGTAAAAATATCAACAAAAACTAAAAGTTTGTCTGTATGGGCAGGTTTTTTAAAATGTGCTGATTGTAAAAGAGCAATGAATAAAAAGAGTAGTACAAATAAGAGTGGAAATAAATATGAATATTATATTTGCAGTACATACAGAAAAAAATCAAATAAGTTATGCACAAAACATACTATAAAAGTAGAAAGCTTAAGACAAGCAGTTTTACAAGCCATAAATTTACATATTAATTTGTTTATGAATATAGAAGAGATTGTAAAACAAATGAGTGAAAATACATATCAAAATGAAAAAAATAAAAATATAAAAAATATGATAGTATCAAAGCAAAATGATATTTCTAGAATTTTAAATTATAAAAGAAATTTATACGAAGACTGGAAAAATGGAGATATAACCAAAGAAGAATATCTAGAATATAAGCAAAAATATGAAAATGATATAGAAAAATTTCAAATTAATATTGATAGACTAGAAAAAGAAAAGAAAAACTATGAAAAACAAACGACAAACAGTAGTGAATGGATAGAAAACTTAAAAAGGCAAAGAGGTATAACAGAGTTATCAAGAGATATAATGTTAGAATTAATAGATTATATTTATGTACATGAAAATGGTAATATAACTATAAAATTTAAGTTTGAAGATGAGTTTGAGAAATATTTAAAATATAATGCGAATAAAAGTTTTTGAAAAAAAATGAAAATATAGTAGAAAAATTTCGAAAGTTATTATATAATTCTTTACAAGAGTATTAACACTCTGATGGTGAATAAATTGAACGATGAATATTTAATAAAAATTGATGAACCAAGAATTCAAGAAACATGTGATGCATATTTTAAATGGAAAGACTTAAATACGTATGTAAAAAGTTTAGTGTCAAGAGGGATAAATATGCCAGATGCAATTAGTGAACCTATGGGGTGCTATTGTTTAAATCTTCTTTGGAATAAAAGTTCAGGAGGAGATGCAAAATCCCTTGATGGAAGAAAAATAGAGTTTAAAGCTACAAGTAATTATGGTTATGATTTAAGTAGTTTTGGACCTAGATGTGATTTTGATGATTTAGTATTTTTAAGATTTGATTTAGACTTAAATATGTTGTTTGTTTATGATACAGGTGTTAATTCAGAAGAATTAAAGAAAATTCATGTATCAAAAACAGCAACTGTAGGAGATTATCAAAAAGCTGGAAAAAGACCACATTTAAGTATAATACAATCAATAATTGAAGCCAGAAGATTAGAACCTACAGTAGTATTTAATATTAGAAGAGGAAAAATAGTTGAAAAAGTATGAAAGGCAGAGTGTTAATTACTCTGTAATTATATTGAATAAAATCGCGGCGTGCCGCAAAAGATAAGGAGAGAATAAATTATGTATAAGATTTGTAGCCTTTTTGCAGGTGTTGGAGGAATAGATTTAGGATTTTTAGAAACAAATAAATGTGAGATAGTATATGCAAATGAATTTGATAAATATGCTGTAGAAACTTATGAAAAAAATTTTAATACAAAAGTAGATTGTAGAGATATTCATGATGTAAAAGTAAACGAAATACCAGAATTTGATATAATGGTAGGAGGATTTCCTTGTACGTCTTTTTCGGTGGCTGGATATAGAAAGGGATTTGAAGATGATAGAACTGGAGATTTATTCTTTGAAATGGAAAGAATTTTCAAAGAAAGAAGACCTAGAGTAATATTCTTAGAGAATGTAAAAAATTTGGTAGGGCATGATAAAGGTAATACATTTAAAACTATAATAGAAAGACTAGAAGAAGCAGGGTATAAAGATAAGATAAAGTGCCAAGTTTTAAATGCATGTGAATATGGAAACATACCTCAAAATAGAGAAAGAATATATATAGTTGCTTTTAGAGACAAAGAGGATTTTGATAGATTTCAAATGCCATTACCAATACCACTAAATAAAAGTATAAAAGATGTTTTTAATTTTGAAACGAAAGTGGATGACAAATATTATTATACAGAAGGAAAATATAAAGGGAACATATACAAATTATTAACAGAAGAAATGGATGATGAAAATACCGTTTACCAATGGAGAAGAAAATATGTAAGGAAAAACCAAAGTAATTTAGTTCCAACTTTAACAGCAAATATGGGAGAAGGTCGGACATAATGTACCACTAATAAAAACAAAGTTTGGAATAAGAAAATTAACACCAATAGAATGTTTTTATGCTCAAGGGTATCCTAAATATTATGAATTACCTAAAGATATGGCTGATAGTAGATTATATAAACAAGCAGGAAATAGTGTTGTTGTTCCAGTTATAAATAGAATAGCTGAAAATATATTAGTCTCTCTACAAGGGGGCTAATTTTATTGTATAGGAAAAATCGGATTTTATCTTGACCACATATAAGATTTTTCCGTATACAACAAGGTTAGGTTTCTTATATTTGTCCGAGCAAAGCGAGTGACATGTGTTTTGCAATTGCTCCAAAGACTTACTTAGCAAAACGTCTTTCTTATGTTATGAAATTAAGTGTTGCTATAATCACCCAAGGAGGTGGTGTGGCAGCACCTGTAGGTGGTCAAATATTTAGTGAAATATTACCTTATTTAGAAGTAAATAAGGAAGCAGTAGAAGGAGAAGAAAGTATTAATCAAGTTGAGGTTCCAGATATTACAGGGAAAAGTATAAAAGAAGCAGAAGAAATATTAAAAGAAAATAATTTACAAATAAGGATGAATGAAGAACTAGAAGCGATTGACAAGGAAAATACATATATTAAAAATCAAATACCACAATCAGGAATTGTAGTTAATGAGAAAAGTGCAGTAACGATTGAAGTATAACATTGATTGATTTTTAAAAGAAAAAAATTTGAAAACCCTATACAAAAGATGAATTTAGTTATATAATATAAAAGATTAAATGGAATAATTTGCATTTAATTAATATTAATAATCGAAAGGATTGAAAGAAATGGAACTAAAAAAAATATTAGTAGGAATGGAAGGACTAAAAGTAAGAGGAGATTTAGATATAGAAATATCTGGAATCGAAAATAATTCAAAAAATGTAAAGAAAGGAAACTTATTTGTAGCAATAAAAGGTTTTTCAACAGATGGACATCAATATGTGGAAAATGCCATAGAAAATGGTGCAAATGCTATAATGATACAGGAAGGATGTAATATTAAAGATATTAACATACCAGAAAATGTAACAGTTGTAATGGCAAAAGACACAAGAGAAGGGCTAGCTATTGCATCAGATAATTTTTATGAACACCCTTCAAGAAAGTTTAAATTGATAGGTGTTACAGGAACAAAAGGAAAAACAACAACAACATTTATGATTAAAGAAATATTAGAAAAAGCAGGAAAAAAAGTTGGATTAATTGGAACAATAGCAACATATATTAATAATAGGAAGATAAAAGACAGTGATAGAACAACACCAGAAAGCTTAGAATTACAACAAATATTCTCAGAAATGGTTAAAGAAGGCGTTGAAGTAGTTGTAATGGAGGTTTCTTCACAAAGTTTAAAATTGAATAGGGTAGAAGGATGTGAATTTGACATAGTAATATTTACTAATTTTTCAGAAGATCATATAAGTCCAAAAGAACATCCTGATATGCAAGATTATTTCAACTCTAAGTTAAAATTATTTAAAATGTGTAAAACAGGAATAGTAAATACTGATGATTTATATGGAGCTAAGATACCAAGAATGTTTCCTGAAAATAATATAACAACATATGGAATTGATAACCATGCTAATCTTTTAGCAAAAGATATAACAATAACAAATTCATATGTTGACTTTAAAGTAAAAATAAAAGATAGAAATGAAAGAGTAAAAACAGGAATACCAGGAAGATTTAGTGTATATAATTCATTAGCAGCTATTTGTGTAGCACAGAAATTTGGGGTTGAACCTGAAAAAGTAAAAGAAGCATTATTAGAAGTAAGAGTGCCAGGAAGGTCAGAATTAGTTGACAATGAAAAAGAAATACCAATTATGATAGATTATGCTCATTCACCAGAAAGCTTAGAAAATATACTTCAAGCAACAAAAAGTTATACAAGAGGAAGAGTTATATCAGTATTTGGCTGTGGTGGTGACAGAGATGCAGGAAAAAGACCTATAATGGGTGAGATATCTGGAAGAATAGCTGATTTTACAATTATAACTTCTGATAATCCAAGAACAGAAAATCCAGAAGAAATAGTAAAACAAATTGAAGAAGGTATGAAAAAGACTAAAGGAAAATATAAAGTTATAGTTGATAGAAAAGAAGCTATAAAAGAAGCTATAAAAATGGCAAATAAAAGAGATATTGTAATATTAGCAGGAAAAGGGCATGAACCTTATCAAGAAATTAATGGAGAGAAACATCCATTTGATGAAAGAATAATAGTAAAAGATATAATTGAAGAATTAAAAAATAGTGAAAATAAAAAGAAAAAATAAAAACTAAAGAAAGGTTTGAGCAAATTGATATTTGAGGCGAAAGTATTAATAATTTCATTTATAGTATCTATAATTTTAGGACTTATAATTATACCAATATTAAAAAAATTAAAAGTAGGACAGATAGAAAGAGATGATGGACCACAATCACATCTTAAAAAGCAAGGAACTCCAACAATGGGAGGAATAATAATGATTGTTGCTATGATATTAATAGTAACAGTCGTTTATGCATATTTAATGATAAATGGTCAAAGTGACTTGGCACATAAATTATTACCAATATTATTATTATCAATAGGATTTGGATTAATTGGTTTTATAGACGATTTTAAAAAATTAGTGTTAAAAAATACAAAAGGACTAAAGCCAAGTTACAAAATGATAGGATTACTAATAATTTCAGTAGCCTATGTAATATATTTGGTATATGGACTAAAGATTGGAACTGAAACATATATACCAATAATAAAAACATATATAAATATCCCTATATATTTATATATACCATTTGCAATTGTAGTAATATTAGGAGCAACAAATGCAATAAATTTAACAGATGGAATAGATGGACTTTCATCTAGTGTATGTGCAATTATTATGACTTGTTTAGCAATAATAGGTATGAACTTAATGGTTTATGAAGTATCATTATTTGCTAGTATAGCAATAGGAGTGACACTTGGATTTCTAATCTTTAATCTTCATCCAGCTAAAGTATTTATGGGAGATACAGGATCTTTAATGCTAGGAGGAATAATATCAGGATTATCATTATATTTAAAAACACCATTATTACTATTAGTAATTGCATTAATACCAGTATTAGAGACTTTATCTGTAATAATACAAGTAGTTTATTTTAAGAAAACAGGAAATAGATTCTTTAAAATGGCACCATTGCATCATCATTTTGAATTATCAGGTTGGAAAGAAAATAGAATTGTAATAATATTTAGTGTATTAACATTAGTATTATGTATTATTGGACTAAAGATAATATAAATTTAAGGAAGGAAGAAAATGATGGCAAAAAAGAAGGGAAAGAGTTTTTCAAGCTTTTTAAAAAACCCAATAGACTTTACACTATTGATAACAATATTATTATTGTTATCAATAGGTTTAATAATGGTACTTTCAGCAAGTTCTCCATCAGCACTTTCTGAAAGTGGTAATAGTTATTCATATTTTTACAAACAAGCTATTTTTGCTGTAGCTGGTTTGTGTATGATGTGGGTAATATCAAATATAGATTATAGATTTTATCAAAAATATGCAAAATTGGCTTATATAATATCTTTTCTATTATTATTAGCAGTACCATTTATAGGAACTACAGTAAATGGAGCTAAGAGATGGATTTATATAACAGACACATTATCATTTCAACCATCTGAGATAGTAAAATTATTAATGATTATATTTTATGCAACAATATTAGTAAAAAATAGAGATGAATTACATAAATACGGAAAAGGTTTTATAAAACATTTAATGATTTTAGCACCAATAATAGTTCTATTATTAATACAACCACATTTTAGTGCGTCAATGGTAATAATAGGAATAGTAGCTATAATGATGATAATAGCAGGATGTAAGTTCTGGCATTTTCTAGTAACAGGTGCTGTTGTGGGTGTACCAGGAATAGTAGCTTTAATATTATTAGAACCATATAGATTAGTAAGAGTAACAACGTTTTTAAATCCATGGTCAGATGCAACTGGTAGTGGATGGCAAATTATACAAAGTTTGTATGCAATAGGATCTGGAGGTCTATTTGGAGTTGGTCTTGGAGAAAGTAAACAAAAATATTTATATATACCAGAACCACATAATGATTTTATATTTTCAATATTATCAGAAGAATTAGGATTTATTGGATGTGCAATTGTTATAATATTGTTTGGAATATTCATATGGAGAGGAATTTTAATTGCAATGAAATCACCAGATATGTTTGGAAGTTTAATGGCAATTGGAATAACAGCACAAATAGCCATTCAGGTTATAATAAATATTGCAGTTGTAACATCATCAATGCCAGCAACAGGAATGCCATTACCATTTTTTAGTTATGGAGGAACATCGTTATTTATATTGCTCTGTGAGATGGGAATACTTTTAAATATTTCAAAAGCAGGGGCGAAAATGGAACGTTAGGGATACGCCAAAACGTTCCAAAAAATTATAAGTTGGAATTTGTAAAAAGGAATGTAAGGTAAAACGTTTTAGAATGTTCCTAACGTTCTAAAAAACATAAAACTGATGGGATTTATAAAAAAGAATATAGATTGGAACGTTTTGAAGTGTCCATAATGTTCCAAAGGAGGAATAAGAATGAAAGTAGTAATAGCGGCAGCAGGAACAGCAGGTCATATAAACCCAGGATTAGCAATAGCTAAGAAAATACAAGAAGAACAAAAAGGTTCAGAAATAACTTTTATAGGAACAACTAGAGGTCTAGAAAATGAACTAGTTCCAAGAGCTGGATATAAGTTAGAAACAATAGATGCTTATGGATTAAGTAAGGAAATTTCAATAGAAAATATAAAAAAGATGATTAAAACTTTAAAAGGATTTGGAGAAGCAAAGAAAATATTGAAAAAAATAAATCCAGATATAGTAATAGGAACAGGTGGATATATTTGTGGTGCAACAATATCAGCGGCACATAGTTTAAAAATTCCTACATTATTACATGAAAGTAATGCTTTTCCAGGAAAAGCTGTAAAAATGTTGGCTAAAAAAACAGATACGATTTTGGTTTCTTTTGAAGATGCAATTAATAGAATAAAAAATGCAAATAAAATAGTGTTTACTGGAACGCCAGTAAAAATAGAAAAACAAAATTATACCCAAACTCAGAAGGACGAAATTATAAAAAAAGCAGGTTTAAATAAAGATAAACCAATAGTATTAGTATTTGGAGGAAGCCAAGGAGCAAGAAGGATTAATCAAGCAATATTACAAATCATAAAAGAAGAAAGCAACAAAGACTATCAAATTATTTGGGCAACAGGACCAAAGCAATATGATATTATAAAAGAAGAATTAGAAGATAATGATAAAAACATTAATAATATAAAAAATATGAAAATAGTTCCATACATATATAATATGGAAGAAATTATGAATGTTGTAGATGTAATAGTCTCTAGAAGTGGAGCAATGACAATTACTGAAATATCAAAATTAGGAAAGCCATCAATTTTAGTACCACTTCCAAATGTAAGCCATGATCATCAACTATATAATGCAAAGGTTTTACAAAATGTTGGAGCAGCAGAAATTATATTGGACAATGAATTAGATGGAAAAAAATTAAATGACAATATAGAAAAGATTGTATTAGATAAAAATAAAATTAAATTGATGGGGGAGAATGCCTTAAAGGTTTCTTCAAAAAATGTGGAAAATAAGATATATGAGCAAATAATAGAGACTATAAAAATACATAATGAAGGGAAAAATAATGATTAGAAGTATTCAATTTAAAATAATAATAGTGTTTTTTTTAATAGGTATTATAGTTATTACAGGTTTAGGAGTTGCATATATAAATTCAATAAATAGCTTAGAAGCTAATCTTAAAGGTGGTCAAATAGAAAATATAGAAGAACTTGCAAACTATATACAACAAATGCGAGATTCTAATATTACAGCATTAATTGTAGCAGGAGTTGTATTTGCATTAGGAGGAATTTTAATAGCAATTGTATTATCTAGATTTGTAATATATCCGATAAATAAATTAATAAAAAGTGCGGAAAAGATTACTGAAGAAGAAAAAAGAAAAGATTCACAAACTAATCATGATAAACCAAAAAAAGCAAAAAGTAAAAAAGATACATCAAATATAGAAAACGTATTAGGGGTAATGACAACAGAGTTAAAAGAAAAATTAAGCGAAGTATCTACACAAAAAAATCAAATAGAAACAATTCTTTTACATATGACAGACGGAATAATAGCATTTAATATGGAAGGAGAAATAATATTAATAAATCCAGCTGCCAAAAAATTTCTAAGTATAAGACCAGAAGATATAACATTTGATGATATTTTTGGAAAATTTAAATTAGGAATAAATATGGAGAAAGTTATATACCTAGAAAACTGGACTTCAAGTGAGCAAAGAATACAAGTAGATGACAAATTTGTTAATGTGTTTTTTGCGCCTTTCAAAAATGAATCTGACAGACCAGATGGAGTTATAGCAGTTATACAAGATATTACGGAACATGTTAGACTAGATACTATGCAAAAAGAATTTGTGGCAGATGTGTCACATGAGTTAAAAACTCCAATAACTTCAATTATGGGATATGCAGATACATTGCTAGAAGGAGAATATGATAAAGAAACACAAGATAAATTCTTAAATGTTATAGCTTCTGAAGCAAGAAGAATGGCAAGATTGGTAACAGATTTATTAACATTATCAAGATATGATAATAATAAAAATGGCATAAGAAAAGTATCATTTGATTTAGGAGATTTAGTAAAAAAATGTCAGGACAAGCTTGCAATAGAGATAAAAAAGAAAAATCATACAGTAAATTCATTTGTAACTGCAGATGTTCCACCAGTTTATGCAGATAAAGATGACATAGAAAGAGTGGTTCTAAATATTTTGTCTAATAGTATAAAATATACGCCAGATGGAGGAGAGATAAAAATATATGTTGGATTTGTTTATAATGATGCATATATAAAGATTTTTGATAATGGAGTAGGAATACCTGAAGAAGATTTATCTAGAATTTTCGAAAGATTTTATAGAGTGGACAAAGCTCGTACAAGAGAAATGGGAGGTACTGGATTAGGACTTTCTATAGCAAAGGAAATATTAGATAAAAATGGTGGCAGTATAGATATAAAAAGTACAGTAGGAGAAGGAACAGAAGTTGTAATTAGAATACCAACCAAAGGATAAGCTGTGAACAGTAATCTAATAACTAGTAACATAAGAATTTAAAAAAATGTATAGTAATAGATTGAAAATTGAAATAATATAATGTATAATTAATTAGATTTTGAAAAAATAACATTTATAGAGATAGGAGAGAGAAAAGTGAGTCCAAAGATAAAAGAAGCATTAGAATGGGTGTATTGTATAATTATAGCTATTGTTTTGGCATTATTGTTTAGATATTATATAGGTACGCCAACAATAGTACAACAGGTATCAATGAAACCAACTTTAGAGCAAGATCAAAGATTATGGTTAAATAGATGGACAAGAACTACTAAGAGAATACCTGAAAGAGGAGAGATAATTACATTTGAAGCACCAAGTAAAAAAAGCTTTACAGCTACAGAGATAGATAATAATAATCCAGTTGCTAAATATGAAAATGAACCAACTAATATATTTGGAAAGTTTGTAAAATATGTACTAGAATTTGGAAAAGATAGTTATATAAAGAGAGTAATTGCACTTCCAGGAGAACATGTAGAAATAAAAGATGGAAAAGTATATATAAATGGAGAGGAATTAGATGAACCATATTTACAAGATGGAGTAGTTACAGATGTTGTAGGTGTTGGCTTCTCAGATTTTGTAGTACCAGAAAATACAGTATTTGCAATGGGAGATAATAGACCTCATAGTACTGATTGTAGAGTATTTGGATGTATACCATTAGAAAAGATTGAAAGTACAGTTGCTATAAGGATATGGCCATTAAATAAATGGGGAAAAGTTGATTAGAAAATAAAAATAGGCTGAGCATTTTTTAATACCTTGTAAAAAATGTTAAGGCTTATTTTTTAATATATTGTTACTTAGATAATGGTTATTATTGATTAAATAGCTAAAAGTATTGTAATTATAATATTTTCATTAATTACTCGGCTCAATACAAATTATAAGAAACTCTAAAATAATTTTATGGCACCCTTTCACTTAGCCCTCGCTATCGCTCAGCGCGAACATTTTCCATAAAATCATTTAAGAGTTTCTAATAATTCTCCAATCACATTCGTAATTAATTCAAATATTATAATTACAATACTTTTTTCTTATATTCTTTACAAAATCATTATCTATTAACAATATATTAAAACTAAGAAGTCAAATCTATTGACATTAGAAATAATTAGTCATATACTAAAGTCGTAAATTTTTAATTAAAGGAGGCAATCTAAAATGGATAACATGATAGAAATTAGATGGCATGGTAGAGGCGGACAAGGTGCAAAAACAGCATCATTATTATTAGCTGATGCAGCATTTAATACTGGTAAATATATTCAAGGTTTTCCTGAATATGGACCTGAAAGAATGGGAGCTCCTATCACTGCATATAACAGAATTAGTGAAAAACCTATTACTATTCATAGTAATGTTTATGAACCAGATTATGTAGTAGTAGTAGATGATACTCTTTTAGAATCTGTTGATGTTACTTCTGGTTTAAAAGAGACAGGAGGTATTATAATTAATACGACAAAGTCAGCTGAACATTTAAAAGAAGAATTAAAAGGTTATTCTGGCGATATTTATACAATAGATGCTAGAAAAATTTCAGAAGAAGCTTTAGGAAGATATTTTCCAAATACTCCTATGCTTGCTGCTATTATTAAAGTAAGTAAAATAATGACAGATGAAGAATTATTAGAAGATATGAAAGGATCTTTTAAACATAAATTTGCTAAGAAACCTGAAGTTATAGATGGAAATATGAAGGCTTTAGAAATGGCCTTAAAAGAAGTTAAGAAAATTCAATAATAATAGATTGAAAAATAATTACAATTTTAGCTTCGTCAAAATTAATTTTAAACGCGGTTACATATAAAAAGTATGTGCCCTTGCCTTTAAAATCAATTTTTCCTTGCTAAAATTTAATTCTTTTCCAATCAATTTAAAGAAAGGAATGAGGTTAAAATGACAGATATAAATCCAAGTACACCAATGGAGAAATTAACTCCTGGTGGAGATATCTATACTTCTGGAAATGCCAAAGAATTTAAAACAGGAGATTGGAGAAGTTCTTGCCCTGTATTTTTATCAGAAAAATGCAAACAATGTGGCTTATGTTTTCCAGTTTGTCCTGAAGATGCAATTCCAGTAGGAGAAGATTTAAAAAGAAAAGATTTTAATTATGACTATTGTAAAGGTTGCGGAGTATGTGCTAAGGTATGTCCTTTTGGTGCAATAGAAATGAGAGAGGAGGGAACTGAATAATATGAGTATAAGAGAAAGATTAAGTGGAAATGAAGCAGCAGCAACAGCTATGAAACAAATAAATCCGGATGTTGTAGCAGCATTCCCTATCACACCTTCAACAGAAATACCTCAATATTTTTCGACTTTTGTTGATAATGGTGTTGTAGATACTGAATTTGTTGCTGTTGAAAGTGAACATAGTGCAATGAGTGCATGTATTGGTGCAGAAGCTGCTGGAGCAAGAGCAATGACAGCCACATCTGCAAATGGTTTATCATTAATGTGGGAAATGATATATATTGCTTCTAGTTTAAGATTACCAATTGTTATGTCTTTAGTTAATAGAGCTGTATCAGGACCTTTAAATATCCATAATGACCATTCAGATGCAATGGGAGTAAGAGATGCAGGTTGGATTATGATATTTTCTGAAAATAACCAAGAAGCATATGACAATACTTTAATGGCACATAGAATTGCTGAAAATAAAGATGTAATGCTTCCATTAATGGTTTGTCAAGATGGATTTATTACTTCACATTCTATTGAAAATATAGAACTTGTTGAAGATGATAAAGTTAAAGAATTTGTTGGAAAATACCAACCAGAACATTATTTATTAAATAGAGATGAACCTATTGCAGTTGGTCCATTAGATTTACAAGCATACTTATTTGAGCATAAAGCTCAACAAGCAGAAGCTATGAAAAATGCAAAACAAGTAATTTTAGATGTTGCTAAAGATTTTGAAAAAATGACTGGTAGAAAATATGGTCTTTTTGAAGAATATAAATTAGATGATGCAGAGATTGCTATTGTTTGTATGAATTCAACAGCTGGAACAACAAAATTTGTTGTTGATAAATTAAGAGAACAAGGTGTAAAAGCAGGGTTATTAAAACTTCGTGTATTTAGACCTTTCCCAGTAGAAGAAATAGCAAAAGCATTATCTCATTTGAAAGCTATTGCAGTTTTAGATAAGGCAGATTCTTTAAATGCTGCTGGTGGTGCTTTATTTGAAGATGTTACATCTGCTATGTATGTAAATAACATACATGTACCAGCTGTAAACTATGTTTATGGAATTGGTGGTAGAGATACAAAAGCTGATGACATTGAAAGTGTTTACACAGATTTAGCAGAAATTGTAAAAAACGGAAAAATAGATAATCCTTATCGTTATTTAGGATTAAGAAAGGAAGGTGACAAATAATGCCTTATAATGTAAAAGAAATCGTTGCAAATAAACCTTCTAGATTTACTTCTGGACATAGAATGTGTGCTGGTTGTGGTGCTCCTCCTGTTGCAAGACATATAATGAGAGCGCTAAAACCAGAAGATCATGCAGTTGTTGCCAATGCTACAGGTTGTATGGAAGTTTCTACATTTATATATCCATATACAGCATGGACAGATTCTTTTATTCATACAGCATTTGAGTGTGCAGGAGCTACTCTTGCAGGAGCAGAAGCAGCATATGTTTCTATGAAAAAACAAGGAAAATTACCAGCTGATGGAGATACAAAATTTATTGCTTTTGGTGGAGATGGAGGAACTTATGATATAGGTTTACAATCATTATCAGGAGCTATGGAAAGAGGACATGATATGGTTTATGTATGCTATGATAATGGTGCATATATGAACACAGGAATTCAACGTTCTTCTGCAACTCCTAAATATGCTGATACAACTACATCACCTGCAGGAACAGTTATTCCTGGGAAAACACAATGTAGAAAAGATTTAAGTAAAATAATGGTTGGACATCATATTCCTTATGTTGCTCAAACAATTGCGTATATGAATTTTAAGGATTTATATGAAAAAGCAGAAAAAGCTATTTATACAGAAGGACCAGCATTCTTGAATGTAATGTCACCATGTCCTAGAGGTTGGGGATATCCAACAGAGGATTTAATGAAGATTAATAAACTTGCTGTTGAAACATGTTATTGGCCTTTATATGAAGTTGAAAATGGTGTATATCATATTTCATATAAACCTGCTAAAAAATTACCAATAGAAGAATTCTTAAAACCACAAAAAAGATTTAGACATATGTTTAAACCTGGTAATGAATGGATGATAGAAGATTTCCAAAGAATTGTTGATGAAAGATGGCAAGAATTATTAAATTTAGAAGAAATTACAAATAGGAAATAAGAATAACTATTTAGTAATGAATAGTTAGTTACAGCTTACAGTCTAAAAACATCTAAAGCTTTGTGATATATATTATATTCTGCGCTATCCCAACACTTTACATACTGTAGATAAATCAATTCTTCCAAAGTCATCATTGATTTATTAACAGTATGTAGTGTGTCGGTCCCCCCGACCCCCGCTTAGAATATAATATATATCACATTATCTAGTAATAGCTGTGAATAGTAAACAATAGTTACAAATAATCGAAGAAAGTTTAATTAGATAATTGCTAATTAAACTTTTTTCATATATAATACTAAAAAAGGCATAAAAATGATATAAGAAATAAATGGAGGGAAAATGCAAGGTCTAATCGTAGAAAATATATCAAATTTATATAATGTTAAATCAAAAGATAAAATATATGAATCAACAGCAAGAGGAAAATTTAAAAAGGATGATATTGTGCCTGTGGTAGGAGATATTGTAGAAATAAGTATTATAGATGAAACTAATAAAAAGGCTGTTATAGAAAAAATTCAACCAAGAGAAGTATATATAAAAAGGCCAAGACTTTCAAATATAACACAAATAGTGTTTGTAGTTTCAAGTAAGGATCCAAAGCCAGATTTATTAATGTTGGATAAACAATTAGCATTTGCTGAATATATTGGCGTAAAGGCTATTATTGTACTAAATAAGACAGATTTAGATAAGAAAGAGGAGTTTAAGAATATAAATAGTACATATAGTAAAATAGGATATAAAGTAATATTAACAGATGCTAAAAATAGAAAAGGCATAGATGATTTAAGAAAAGAAATAAAAAATAATATTAACGCATTTTCAGGAAATTCGGGCGTGGGAAAATCTACATTAATAAATGGGATATTTAATAAAAATATAACCCAAGAAGGAGAAATAAGTAAGAAAAATAGAAGAGGAAAAAATACCACAACATCTGTTAAGTTATATGAAATTGATGAAAATACATATATAGCAGATACACCTGGCTTTTCGACTTTTGATATATCAGAAATAGAAAGCAAAGAATTATGTAATTATTTTAAGGAATTTAAGAAATTTATTAGTGATTGTGAGTTTATAGGATGTACTCACATAAAGGAGAAAAATTGCGGGATAAAGAAAGCAGTAGAGAATGGAAATATAGATAAAAATAGATATGAGAGATTTTGCAAAATATATAATCAATTAAAAGAAAAGGAGGAAAGAAAATGGTAGAAGTTTCAACATCAATTCTTTCAGTAAAAAAAGGAGAAGAATCAAAAACATTTTTTGCTTTAGAAGCATCAAAAACAGATTATTTTCATATAGATGTTATGGATGGTAAATTTGTAGAAAAAGACACATATGCAAAAATGTTAGAATATTCATCATATATAAAGAGGATATCAAATTTGCCATTAGATGTACACTTAATGGTAAATGATATAAAAAAAGCAATAGATGATTTTATAGCTGTTGAACCTAATATTATAACTTTTCATTTAGAAGCATGTGAAAACGAAGAAAATGTATTCGAAAATATTAAATATATAAAGGAAAATAATTCTAAAGTAGGAATAGCAATAAAACCAGAAACAAATGTAGAAGAAATTTATAAATATTTGCCATATATTCATATGTGCTTAGTAATGACAGTTGAACCGGGAAAAGGGGGACAAACATATTTAAGTGATATGACAGAAAAGGTAAAAACTTTAAAAAAATATATTGATGAAAATAACATGGAAATAGATATTGAAGTAGATGGAGGTATAAATTTAAGAACTGCACCTGCAGTAAAAAAAGCAGGAGCAAATATCTTAGTTGCTGGAACAGCTATTTTAAAAGCTGTAGATTATAAAAATATAATTGATGAATTAAAAATGGAGAATTAAAAACAGGCCAAAGCGGAACGCTTTGGTCTACCTCTAATTTTCTTCAGTTTTTTCTTTATCAGAACTTTTTTTATTGTCTTTTTCTTTCTCAGTTTTTCCTTTCTCAGAACTTTTCTTTTCAGCTTTTTCTTTATCAGAATTTTCTTTTATAAAAAGCTTATAAGAAAGATTACCAATTCCCCAAATCATAGCAAGTAATATAATAACTACTCCTAGATAAGGAATTAAAGTTAATAACCAAATTACTAATGTAGATAAAATTAAGAAACCTATTTTAGTAATATTTTTAGTAATTTTTAATTTATTACAAATAATATCATTTATATTTATAATAGTAATAGATGTACTAGCAAAGAATAATATTGCTAATATAGAAATTATCAATAATATGAATTGTGTAAATATAGGTATAAATAGGACAATTAGTGCTAATAAAGTTAATATAACAGGTACTAATATTCCTAATCCTAATATTTGTAAAGTTTTCTTTAAAGATATTGATTTGTTTGTGTTATGTATTAATCTTGGAGAAATCCATAAACTAATTAGCCATAAAATTATAGTTGAAACTATAATAGCTCCTAAAGAATAGATATAACTTGAAATATCTAAATGACTAGTTAAAGGAGTATAATTAGTTTCTCCATTAATGGCTTTTTCAGGAAATGATAATTCTTTATTAGAATAGTATGTTAAATTTCCTTGAACATTTCCATAAGAAGTTACATTAGGATTTTCTTCTGATTCTTCACTTTCTTTAAAATTGATATTTGAGCAATTAGCAAATACATTTCTACCAACCATACCATTTATATTTAAAGAATTACAAATAGTTCTTATATCTCTAAATACATATCCATCAATAGTTAAATTATTAGTTGTAGAATATATATTATATGCAGCTCCTTTAACATCTAATTTATTTGAGCAAGCAAATAAATTACTTAAAATGTAACCATCTTCTCCTATAGTAACTGAATTAGCAAAAACAAATACATCGCCACCTACCTGAGAATTTATAGTAACATTATTGGCAAATATAAATAAATTTCCATCAACAGGGTTAGTAAGAGTTACATTATCTTGAAATATGTATTCATCTCCCTCTTTTATTACTATTTCTTGTGTACTTTCACTAATAGTAGAAGGATCTTCTGTAGATTCTGTAGAAGTTTCATTTTCAGCATTAACTATAGGTGAAAATAAAGAAAAAATAAGTAAAGTAATTAGTGCAATAATTTTTATTTTATTTTTTAGCATAAATAACCTCCTAAATATATTATTATATATAAAAATATATATCTTAAATAACTTTTTGTCAATAGAAAAAAGAAGCTAATCTGTTGAATTAGTTTCTTTTTCAGACTTATCAATAAAGTAAGCACATTCACTTGAAGTTGAAAAAGTGGATGGCTTTATACTAGAATAGGAACATTTTCCATCTTTTTGATAAATACAATTAAGTGAACAATTAATATTTGTCAAAAAATCACCTCTATACACTAGTATGTGGAAAATAAAAATAAATATGCAAAATAATAATGTTAGTGTTTGTTATTATAATGTTTACAATAAGTATTAATTGTACAAATATCACATTTTGGATGTCTAGCAATACAAGTATTTCTACCATGCCAGACAAATAAATGATTAATATCTTTTAAATATTCTTTAGGAAATATTTTTAGTAAATCTTGTTCTATTTTTTCAGGTTCTTTCTTATTAGATAATCCGGACTAAATTAGAAATTCTTTTGGCATGTGTATCAACAGCAATTCCTTGAGCAATTCCAAACACTTCAAGTAAAACAACATTAGCTGTTTTTCTACCAACACCAGCTAAAGACATTAAATCTTTCATATTATTAGGAACTTGTCCATTAAAATTTTCTAAAACTTGTTTAGCACATAATTTAATATTTTTTGCTTTATTCTTAAAAAAACCACAAGGATGTATTAATTCTTCAAGTTCTTTTGTTTCAATATTTGCAAAATCTTCTATAGTTTTACATCTTTTAAAAAGTGAAGGTGTAGTTTTATTTACTCTTTCGTCAGTGCATTGTGCTGAAAGTATAACAGCAACAACTGCTTCAAAAGGAGTAGTAAAATCTAAGCTACAAGTTGCATCTGGATATGTTTGTTTTAAAATATTTACAATTTCTATTGCGTCTTTTTTGTTCATATATAATTTCCTTCCTATTAATATATTTTATTTATTTAAACCTTTTATATATTAGGAAACTTATGATGACTTTCTAATATATAAGAATACATTTAGTATTTTAAAGAAAAATGACAAAAAAGTCAATTGTAGTTTAAGTGTAAATTGTAACTATTCATAGGTGAAAATGCTGAAAGTAAAGCGAGTTCTTGTATATTTATTTTGGATAAATTCCTCGGCTCAATACGAATTATAAGAAACTCTAAAATAATTTTATGGCACCCTTTCACTTAGTCCTCGCTATGCTCGACGCGAACATTTTCCATAAAATTATTCAAGAGTTTCTAACAATTCTCCAATCACATTCGTCATTTATTCGAAATAAATATACAAGAACTCGCTTTTATAAATTTTTTAAGTACTGAATAGTTACCATAAATGTAACATAAAAAAAGAAAAAGAATATAATATACAAAAGAAGATGGAGGTAATAAGAATGATAAAATTATTTAGGAAGACATTAGCAATTTGTCTTATAGGGCTAGGAATTGGCATATTATTAGTATTATTACTTCCTTTAACAGGTTGGTTATTTATAATAGGAGTAGCAGTAGTATGCATTGGACTAATGTGGTTAGCATGCTAGAGTAAAAGGAGGGATACATAGATGACAATAGTAGTAAAAAAAGTTCCAAAGTTTTTAAGAGGATTTGTAAAATTAATATTTGGAATAAAAAAAGAGCCTTAAGCTCTTTTTACTTTTCCGTCTCTTAAACATTTAGCACATACATATATTCTTTTTGCTTCACCATTTTCTATAATTTTAACACTTCTCAAATTTGGTTTCCATTTACGAGAAGTTCTTTTACTTATATGAGAACGAGTAATGCTAAGTTTGTTTCCAAAATTAACAGATTTTTCACATATTGCACATTTAGCCATTCTTAATTGCACCTCCTAATTTTTAAAATAAACTGACTATGTACAAGTTTAACACAAAAGTATAGAAAAAACAAGTATTTTTTAAAAAATATTTAAAAATCCTTGCAAATTAGGAAAAATGTGGTATAATAATTAAGCTATATGAATAAAGAAAGGATTGAATAAAATGGAATGTAAAGTAGAAAAAACAAAAAACGCAAATGAAGTAAAATTAAATGTAACAATAGAAGCTGAAAAATTTGATGAGGCTATTAAAAAAGTATATTTTAAAAGTGCAAAATATTTTAATATCCCTGGATTCAGAAAAGGTAAAGCACCAATGAATATTGTTGAAAAATATTATGGAAAAGAAATATTCTATGAAGATGCTTTTAATGAAGTAGTTCCAGAAGAATTAGAAAAAGCAGTAGAAGAGAATAAATTAGAAGTTGTAAGTAGACCAGATATAGATATTACACAAATAGGAAAAGGACAAGACCTAATATTTACAGCTGTATTCCAAACAAAGCCAGAAGCTGAACTTGGAAAATATAAAGGTGTAGAAATCAAGAAAATAGAATATAAAGTAACTGATGAAGATGTAGAACATGAATTAGGACATATGCAAGAACATAATTCAAGATTAATTTCAGTAGATGATAGACCAGTAGAAAGTGGAGATATTGCAAATATTAATTTTGAAGGTTTTGTTGACGGTGTTGCATTTGAAGGTGGAAAAGCAGAAAATCATGATTTAGAAATAGGAAGCAATACTTTTATACCTGGATTTGAAGACCAAGTTATTGGAATGAAAATAGATGAAGAAAAAGATATAAAGGTAAAATTCCCAGACGAATATTTTTCAAAAGACTTAGCAGGGAAAGAAGCAACTTTTAAAGTAAAAGTAAATGAAATAAAGAAAAAAGAATTACCAGAATTAGATGATGAATTTGCTAAAGATGTTAGTGAATTTGATACATTAAAAGAATTAAAAGATAGCATCAAAGAAAAACAACAAAAACAAAATGATGAAAAAGCTAAATATGAAACTCAAGAAGCAGTAATAAAAGCAGTATGTGAAAATGTTAAAGTTGATATTCCATCAGGAATGATAGAAACAGAAACAGAAAATATGTTAAAAGAAATGGAACAAAGATTAGCATATCAAGGGTTAAAATTAGAACAATATCTTCAAATGATGGGAAAAACAAGAGAAGATATGCAAAAAGAATATGAACCTCAAGCAAAAGAAGCTATTAAATCACGTTTAGCATTAGAAGCAGTAATAAAAGCTGAAAAAATAGAGGTAGCAGATATTGATGTAGATGAAAAAATAAAAGAAATGGCTAAAAATTATGGTAAAGAAAATGATGAAGAATTCTTAAAAAATGAAAATGTAAGAAATTATATAAAACAAGGATTAGAA
>CALYAB010000016.1 GCA_944393395.1 uncultured Clostridia bacterium | reverse complement strand
AAAAATCCAGCTCACTTGAGCTGGATTTTTATTATTTAATTTCTTACTTAAGAAATCTTATTTAATTTTTCAAAACTTTTCTTTTTATAATAACAATACCTACACCAATAATTACTAACAAGCTAATTCCAATCACTCCATAAACCCAATATTGTCTATTGCCACCAGTAGGTGCTGTTATTATTACAGCTACACTATCATCATCAAGTTCATTAGGTGTATTTGTAACCGGATTATAATTTCCAGGTATTGATCCTGTTATTCTTCCACTTGCCAATTCAATTACTTCCAAATCATTTTCATATGTTAAATCTTCTGATGAAGTTGATAATTGTTTTGTTACTACTAGAGATGTATCTGTAACTTCAGAATTTGGTGCCATACTTTCAAATATAGGATTTCTTAAATGTACCACATTATTTTGATCTTTTATTGCATTATATACTTCTTCTGAAAGTATTGTTCCCTTCATATCTTCTGTAATTTCTATCTTTTCCCAGTTACCACTTGTAGAGCTTAACACCATATCTTCTGGCAAATAGTCAAATATATCTTTAATTGCTGCCATTTGTCCTGTACTTGTACCAGTTCCACTTGAATCATCTGGTACTTTTCCATAAATATAGTAATCGTCATCATTGTAATCTGTCTCACAATTTTTATTACTTACTGTTATTTCATATGTTATTTTTAATGTTGCACCTTGTATTAATTCATTTTCCATTTCAATATATACATCATCATCTAATACTTTAACTCCTGATAATGTTTGAACTCTTGGATCTCCCTCTATTACAGTAGCTCCATTTGCTAGTGTTAATTTTATGTTTGCAACCTTTTTATTAATTTCTATTCCCTGTTCTGGTCTTTTTGTTATACCAAAATCTATGTTGTCAAATATATATTTTAATGTTCCATTATATTCACTAACATTTTCTACATCTATATTTGAATCATATTCTAGTTTTAGGTCAAATTTTCTTGTTTCAGCCATGATTTCTGTATATATTTGAATATCACTTCCTGTCTCATAATTTTCTCCGCCTTCTTCATTAACTCTATTATCTATATAATCCTGATTATCTTTAGCATCTGATAATCTTTGTGCAGAAGTTTCACTAGTTTCATCTCTGTACCAATAGTCAGTCATACTTTCTGCTGCATCTTTGTCTCCACCTCTATATATTGTAGACTTATAACTATTAGCAGACACATTTTCTATCATATTTCCATTTGAGTCACAAATTACACTATTATCTCCATAAGTATATCTTAGTACATATACATCAGGTATCATACCTTCTAATGTATATTCTCCTCTTCCACTTGTTGTAGCTATGGCATTTACGACTGTTCCATCTCTATTATACAATTTAGCCAATTCTAGATTTCCTGATTCATCAACAGTCATCAATTCTACTTTTACATTATTTACAATGTTTTCAGTTGCTTGGTATACACCATCACCTTTTCTTTCTTTATCTTCTCCTTCATTTTCCAACAACTCTTCTATTGCACTATCTTCCCAAACTGTACCTTTTATTACTCTTGAATCTTTTACTGTTAATATTAATGATGGTGCTTTATCTGTATCATCTTCAAATGTAGTTAAATCAGTTGGATTAACATTGTCAGGTGCTGAATCCACATCTATTCCTGCATATGCTGTTTGATATTCATCACTGTATGAAGAATATGATGTTATCTCTGTAACAGATTGCAATGTTACATCACCATTTAATATGTTATTTACTGCTTCATCACTTAGTTGATATGTTATTGTCATAGTCTTCATAGTTTGAGCATCTATTTGCTGATTAAGATCTATATTAACTTTATTTAACCCATCAACATTATATGTATCATCTACTGTTGAAGATACAAGGTCTCCATTTTCATTTCTTACAGTAACACTTTCATATCTAGAATCATAATAATTTGATAATGTTTTTAATGTAGTATGTAAAGTAGTTGCTTCATTTTTTATTTGGATTTTATAAGTCATATATATTCTTAAATTTCCTTCATTTCCTACTGACTTATTATATACAATATCTGAGGCATATATTTCTCTTGAATATGAATTTGAAATATATTTATTATCAAATTTGACACCTATATCAAATCCATCTCCACCAGCATATTCATCTGCATTTTTATATCTCTGTTCATAATTATAAATATGTGTATAATCATTCAAATTCATTTCTACTTTTTCTAAGTCTTGTACTATTGTTAAATCTGGCATTTCTCTTTCTTCTACACCTAAGTTGATATTTGTTATTTCTGTAATATTATCACTTCTTAAACTATCTGCTGTATAGCCTGTATATAATATGTTACTAGATTTCTTTGCTGTAATTGCTTGTATTGAATATTGACCATCTACTCCAGTAATAGGATATTTTTGACCATCATATCCATATATTGGAGAATCCCCATAAATTACTTCACTTACATAATCGTGTGTATTATATCTTATATCATATGTTTTGTTTCCATTACTATCAGATGAACTTCCTTTACCTATTGTTGAGTAATTATTATTAAATTCATCTCTTGAAGCCTCATCTGTGGCTTTATTTCCGTTTCCGACATCTTCTTGTACTATTATTGATTGATAACTCATTCCATTATATTCAAATTCTACATATGCTCCTACTAAGTCATCTATTCTTACTTTTGCAACATTTGGATCTTCGTCATAATTTCCAAATTTATATTCTCCATTTGCATCAGTAACTGTTGATGCTATAGTACTTCCATCAGATTTCTTTAATGTTACTGTTACATTTTGCAATCTTTTATCTTCACTATCACTAGTGTATACATAGTCTTTTTCTCCACCTTTACCTTGGTATTTCTCTTCCCATGCATATCCACTTAGTTTTATATACTCCCTTTTATTTCCTACATTTTGTACTATATCTTTCCCTATAGAATCTAAAGTAAACTCATATATATTAAGTGGTTTTTGCATACTTACTTCTTCATATCCAAAGTTAGGGTTTTCAACTTCATATACTATATATTTTCCCTTTTCTGACACATTATTTACTTCTATTTTTCCTTTTGAATCTGTCTTATATACTGTTGCTTCATTTATATCTTGTGTATAAGTAACAGGTTCTCCAGCTTTAATATATCCTTTTTCTTCATTGTATACTACTAATCCTATATTAGCTAAAGGTTTTTTTGAGTTTATATCTATTTTTGTAAAAGTAAAATTAGTATCTGTAGCAACACCTGGTAATGTTACACTTCCTGTAACTTTTACATATTCACCATAATAAACCGCCAGATTTTGTCCAGTAGCTATATTGGCTTCTGATAATACTATTCTAGCATGTATAGCACTATATTGTTTATATACTTTTATACTATCTACACTTGTAATATCTGTTGATTTTACTACAACATAAAAACTATTACCACTATATGTACTTACACTTGTCATTGATTTTATATTTGATTCACTTAATGTCCCTGTTACACATTGTGTTGTTGAAATAGTTTTATTATCTTTTGTTTTTATTTCTGCCTTTGTTAAATTACCCCATTTTTGTTGTAAATTATATGGTCCTATATATGTATAATCTCCTTGAACAGTTATTGTTGGGTTTGATTTGCTATCATCTGTTGTTAATTTTTCACTATTTATATTTTCTGCATAATTTAATGCATAAGATGTATCTCCTTCAACTACTTGAGGACCATCTTTGCTTTGTAAAATGCCTTTATAATATTTTACATAATATTTTTGTATCCAAGCTATAATACGACCTTTTCCCGCTCCACTTTTACCTGTTTCTTTTTTGTTTGTCGACCAATAAATATAATATGCCAATTTTTGTTCATTCCATGCTTGATCATTTGTTTTACTACTTCTAGTATTTTCATCTATATCAACTACTGCTCTTACCCTTTTGTTACCTTTTCCATCTACTATAGTTTCTGTGGTATGTCCAAAACATACAGCTCCTCTTGCTTTTATCATACTTAATCCTTCTTTATTTTCCGGAAGGTATTCCATACCAGATTCATTTCTAAAATTTAATCCTGTTACTGGTGTTGTTTTTAGCCAATCACTTCCATACATAATCATCGCATGATATATACCTAATAATGATCTTCCACTACCACCATGGCTACAATTACACCAAAAAGTTGCTGCGGCTGAACTTACTGTTGGAATTAACATTATACAAAATAGTATTATAATTAAACTTACTGCCTTTTTCATTCTTTACCTCCTTTCTTCTAAAATTCGTCATCATCTTCTTTTAATATTTTCTTATTTATAAAATATATTCCTACACCTATAATTACTATTACTGCAAAGATAAGGCTTATATATAATACTGTACTACCTGTTCCTATTGAGATAATTAATTCTGCTGTACTTATATCATCTTCTCCATCTTTTTTATTTCCAGGAGTTGAATCTATATCTTGTAATGCATATTCATTATCTGCTGTTCCTATCTCTGCTGTATTTATTATTCTACCTGTATTATCCTGTGTCATCTTTTTAGTAAGTGCTAATGTTAATGTTTTAGTTTCTCCAGGATTTATAATATCATTTTCTAATATTTTTGTTGCTATATTTCCATCAGTTGTTTGATACCAATCTTTATTAATTTCTGAGCTAAATGTTAAATCACTTGGTATATAATCTATAATTTCGTTTGCATATCCTGCAACTTCTCCTTCATTTGTAACATTTATTTCATATTCAACTATTACTGTACTATTTGCTAATTTTTTAGCATTTAATTCAATCTTAGCAAGACTTTGTTTGTCATATTGTCTTGTTGTTGTTCCACTACTATCTTGAACTATTACTGTTTTTATATATTTATCTAATCTTAAGTCAAATGTTTTTCCTTCAATAAATCCTGCATCTATATTTTCTATATTATTTGAACTTATTTCTAAAGTTTCTGTAGCTCCTACTGTGATTTCTTCATTATTGATGTTTACTCTTTTAGAAACTATATCAGAATTACTATCTTCACTTATTCCACCTTTTTTATATTCTGTAATCATATATTTAGTTGTATCATATTTAAATAACACCATATATCTTCCTGTTGATAAATTTCCAAAACTATATTGGCCATTGCTATCTGTTTGTGTTGTTAAATCTCCACCTAAATCATTTTTTACAATTTCTCCTGTACTTTCATCAATCAACATAACAATTACATTTGAAAGTTTTTCTTCATCTGATCCTTTTTGTCCATCTTGGTTACTATCAATCCATGCTTGTCCTGATATTGAGTATCCAGATGTACTTGGATTATTTGGTTCATCTCCTTCGTTTGGCTCTTCTTCGAAACCTTCTAGTATAAACTCTAAAGTATTACTTGTTACATCTACATATGCTCCATTTATTGTTGCAACATTTGATATAGTTCCTTGTGTCGCTAATTCAAAGTTTACTGTTGCCTCTATTTCAACATATATTGTTTGTCCACCTTCAACTGTAAATGTTCCTGCAACAGTGCTTTCTCCAGTATATATTTCTTCTTCATTGCCATCTGCAATTTTTGTTGCTTTGTTAATTTCTAATCCATCTGGTAACATATCAAGAAAATCTATACTTTTACTTACACTACCCTTATTAAATATTTCAAATCTAAATGTTAAATTATCTCCATCTTTTAATATTCCAGTTGTATTATCTGATGTTTGTGTTATTGTCATTGTTGTCATATTTTGAGTAATTACTCTATTTGTTTCATTAGATATATATTCTTCACCATCTAATATAGCTTTAAAAAATTGACTAACTATTATATTGTCCAAATCTAAATCAAATTCATTTACATTTAATAAAGCCGTAAAATCTATAGTTTCACCTACTTCTAATTCAGAAATATTTAATTTTACAACATTATCTTTATATTCTACAAATTGACATCTATCATCCCAAAGTCCTAATTCTTCTAGATTAAATGTAACCTCTTCTGGTATTTGTACATATACTTCAATATTTTCTAATTTTTCTGATGATATATTTATAATATCTCCTTCTATTCCTATATTTTCTTTTGCTCCTATTAATTCATTTTCAGAATATGTATTTTTTAATTTTAATTTTAATTTTCCTTCTTCTATTTTATTTTCTATATTGCTAAAACTTTTTTCTTCTAAATTATCTGCCTTTATTTTTATTTCACCTGTAAGTGTTTGATTTCCATCTTCAACTTCTTTTACTGCAATTTGATATTTTACAGTTTCAGATTCGCCTGCTCCTAAAGAAGCAATTTCTAATACTTTTGATGTAAGGTCTGGATTTTCATCTATTTTTATTTTTTCCATCATATCACCATAAACATCTTCTTCATATATGATTGTGTCATAATAGATTGCATTTGTATTTATTGCTTCTATTTGAATATTCTTTAGTTCTTGATCTGTATTATTAGTTATTTTTAATTCATAAACAACCCCTTGACCTTCTTTTACACTATCTCCTTCTTTAATATATTTATCTCCAGATCTTGCTACTATTTCTAATGAAATATCTTCATCATTTTCTGCTTTTATTACATTTTCCATATTCTCAGAAATTGCATTATATTCATTATTCTCTATCATTTGTGTAGCAAGTTTTGTAGCTGATGCTATTTCTGTATCATTTCCTAAATATGTATAACTTAAAGTATTTTTTAAATATGTCTCTTGCTCTGCTTTTAAGTCTCCAGGTATATTTACTTGGTAATTTATCTCCACTCTTTCTCCTGGAGCTATTGTTCCTAAATCTATTTTAAATACTTTAGGATTGTTCACTTCTTCATATGACTCTTTCCATGTATCACTTGTTTGTATAGCATTAGAATCATCTGAATAATATACTTTTGCTTCTTTTCCATTTAAGTTAAGACTATTTATTAAATTCATTTCAAATGTAGATTTAAATGTTTCATTATTTATACTTTCTTCTTCTACTACAGGTATTTTACCTATAATTGAAACATTAGAAATCTCTTCTTGATAATTATTTATTACATTAATAGTTTCGCTAGCATTTTTTTCAGTTGTATTTTTAGTTAAAACTCCATTAATAGTATTATTATCAATTCCATTTATAACATCATTATTATCATTAAATCCGGATAATTCATTTGTAAGTAATACTCCATATTTAGAATTCAACTTAATATTTTGTTCATATGTAAGTGTTTCTTCTTCTCTATTTTCATTTGTATAATTCATTGTAATTTTTGAATCTTGTGATGGTGTTGTATTTGGAATTTCTAAATCTGCCATAAATGCAATTTGAATTCCCTCATTAACAGAATTTTGGAAAGTTGTTTGCTCTCCTGTTAAAGTTATTCTAATTAATTTTTCACCACTATCAAGTTCTTTTATTCCCATTTTGTCTATTTGTAATTCATCTTGTCCATTAAGTTGTGTAATTGTTTTTACATCTATATTTATCTCTTTAGGTATTATTATATCTATTTGTGGATTTTTAAATAAATCATATTGTGCTGAATCACTTTTTAAAGTAACTAAAAACTGCACATTTTCATTTTTTTGCAAAGTTGAAAGATTAGTATTACTAAGCTCTAACTTAGCTTCAGTTTTTGTATCAAGTAAATTTATACTTGTTTCTGTTTCATCTGTTCCTAAATTTGTCTCTACTTTTTCATTTGTTATTAAGCTACTAAATGCTTTTAATTGATTTTTTGTATATTCAGTTTCTCCTTTTATAGCTTTAATATTATGTATTGTGAATTCTCCTTCTTTAATTGGCTTAGATGTTTTTATATTAATATTTTCTAATTCTTGTTCATAAGTAATATTAATATTACCATTATCATTTGTAGTTGATTGTGAATTTATAGTTTCTACAACATTTCCTTCACTATCTTCTATATGTATATATCCCTCTTCTCCAAATATTTCTATAAATTTATCTTTATTAATTGTAATTCCTTTATATACAATAATATCATTTGCATTATATTTACTATCTCTATTTCCTATAAAATATAAATTTGTTGTATTAATATTTATATTATCCATTACACCAGCATCTGATATTTCTATCACATTATTTTCTCTATATTCTGTTTCATATTGTGAATTTGCATATAAATATCCTTTATATAGATTTTCTGTTGCTTTTTTACTAACACTTGCAACATTACCTTTAAATTCAATTTGTTCTTCTTTTTCATCAACTCTTTGTATATTTTCTTTTGTAAATAATTTACTATTTACTTCTGTAGATAAAGTTATAGTATCTAAACTTTCTTTTGCTTGGTAATCATATTTATATATAACTTTATACTCATTTTGTCCATTATTCCAATCAAGTTCTCCATTTTCATTTTTTATACCTTGATTTTGTATTTCTAATATTCCAGTCTCTTTATTGTAATTAACATTATCTTCTATCTTACTTCCATTTAAGATTACATTTACACTATTAGGTGTATATTCTCCTATTTGAGGAACTTTTACATTTAATATTTCACTCTCTCTTGGTAAAATTCCATTTTCAATTGTACTTACAATTTTTTGTTGTACTAAAATTCCATTTTCTCCTAAGTCGATACATTTTTCTATTTCTTCTGTTAAATTAATATCAGAATCATCTGTCCAATCAATTCTAGTTACAATATTACCCTCTAAATTCTCTTGTTTTTCTTCTTCTGTGTAAATTCCTTCTAAAGATATATTACTTTCTCTTGTGAAATAATCTTCATTAACATTTTCAGGTTGATTAAATTCAATTGGTATTTCTATTTCTATCTTATTATTATAAATTACAGAATTTAATTCTATTTCTCCTGCTTCTTTGTTGATTTTTTTCACATATTTATTAGAAATATCATCTGTTTTAATCTTAAAGTTTGAATCTGTTATTTTAATTTTTGCATTATCTAAACTACCTTTATCTATAACATTTACACTAAGATATAAACATATGTCTTTATTATTTATGTTGGCTTGTTTATAATGTTCAGTTCTATTATCTGTTTTAAAATATGCATCAAATTTAACATTAGCAATATTTGTATCATCACTTTGCATTTCTAATTCATTTGCTAATGCTATGGCTATATTGTATCCCATATATATTATATTCGATGAAATTAATGTTATTACTAACAACACTATCATTATAAATTTAAAGATAATCTTTTTCATATGTCCTCCTTATGTGCTTTTATAATCTTCCATATTTATAGTAGTATTTTTTAATTTTAAAATCAATATGGCATTTTTTTATGTTACAAAAAAATTCGTTTAAGCACTTACGGAACTTGTTTCTACAAAATTCGCCATCCTTTTTTTAAGATTTTTTTACATTTTTATTACATATTTTGCTTTATTTCTTAAAAAGTCCAACCCCCTTATTTGCGTATGTTTTTTAGGTTTTCTATTTAACTAAAAGTTATATTATAATATAACTTTTGCTACAATTAGATACTGATGAAAAATTGCATAGCAATTTTTCTGTGCAACATTTTTTTATTGAATAGGAAAAATTTAATTTTTCCTATTCAACAAAAAAAATAGGACTGATTAAATCAGTCCTATTTTTTCAAAATGTATTATTTATTTAATACCTTTTTCTTAATGAATACAACTCCTGCTCCTAGTATTACAAATGCTGTTATTACAACTGCTACTGGTAAAATGTAATTTTGATTTGAACCTGTATTAGGTGTTATAATTACTGTTTCTGCCATATCATCGTCACTTTCTACCTGTGGTCCTGTACCTGGAACATAGTTTCCTGGTGTTGATGTAATATTTGGTCCACCTGGTTTTTCAACTTTAACTACTTCAGTTTCATTATCAAGTTCAATATCTTGTGATGAAGTTAATAGTTTAGAAACATTCAACATTACTGTTGCATTTTCTGTAGGTGATAAGTTAGATTCTTTTAGCGCTTCTGTATATAATATCTTTTTATCATCTATTGTTGAATTTGGATCATTATATACTACTTCTGCTAAATTAAGTCTACTATCATCCTTATCTACAGCTTCCCAAGCTGTATTGCTTGATGCATCAAAGTCCCAATCACTATCTAGGTAGTCTACTATACCTGATGGTGTTATAGTTATTGGATTTCCACTTACTATTCCATATTTATAGAAGTCTTCAGATACATAATCCAATTCACTATTATTGCTTGCTTTTATTTCATATCCTATTTCTACTCTTGCACCTTCTATTAACTCACTATCCATTTCAAGTCTTACTAAACCGTTTCTTGGTACTGAATTAGGTGATGGTGGTATATATGTTACACTTGATGTTTGACCTTCTAGTTTTCCATCTTCTGTTATCTCTAAGTTTACTAATACTTGACCATTTGCTAATGTAACTTTCATAGTTTTTACTCTTTTATCTAGTCCCATATCTTGTCTAGCTCTTTCTACTATACCAAAGTCTACATTTCTTATAACAAATTTTAGTTCATCTCCTGTTGCATCTGTAGTTGTTGAATCATAGTTCTCTACTCCTATTCCCATTGTTGGTGTTGTAGAATTCATTTTAGTTATAGTAGTTTCTGTTGAACTTGTTATTTCATTTAGTTCTGCGTCTATATCTAGTCTTGTTTGATAATCATCTACTGCATCAGTCCATCTTGTATCTACATCTGTTTTATACCATTCTTTGTTTGCAATATTTGCATCATATCTATCTTTACTATATACTGTTCCTTTGTAGTTTTGTACTGTATATGTCTCATCTCCCCAAGTATATGTTAATGTGTAATCTCCTGGTATAAAGTCTGATATATAGAAGTCTCCGTTTTCATCTGTAGTTGCAGTATATACTTTTCCAGTTCCTGTGTTTTCTGTAAGTGTTACAGCTACACCTGATATTCCTTTTTCTCCTTCTTCATAAGCTCCACTACCTTGTCTTACTTGTCCTGTCATTAACTCTCCTGAAGTTGAGTCTAAGAATACTTTACCTGTTAATTCCCTTGCATTTGCAACTTCTAATTTTAATGCTGGGCTTCCATCTGTATCATCCTCATAAGTTGTCTTATCTCCTGGTACTGCATTTCCTGGGTTAGAGTCTAAATCTACACCAGCATATACATTTCCATTTGTATCAAATGATGAGTATGAATTTATCTCTACAGTATTGTCTAAGTTTTCACCATCATTTAATATATTTATTACAGCTTCTCTACTTAATTCAAATTGTACGTATATATCACTTTGAGTTTGAGCATTTAGTCTTGTATTTGTTTCAATTGTTGCTTTTGAGTATTCATCATTATATCCTTCTTGTTGATAATTTAAGTTTCCTGTAATTGTTCCTTCTTGATCTACTCCTGTACCTGCTGCAACCATTGTGTATCTACTATCAAAGTAATCTACTACACTATTTGCTTGTGTTACTAAGTTAGTTGATTCATTTCTTATTGCTATTCTATATGTTATATAAACTTGTAATTCTCTGCTCTTATCATTTTCATTTACATATTCATAATCTGCTTTATAAATAGCTCTTGTATATGATTGACTCATATATTCACTACCGAATTTAACACCTACATTAAATCCTGTTCCTGGATAATCTCCTTGGTTGTTAAATCTTTGTGCATATTCATAAATATGTTGATATCCATTTATTGAAAGTCTTACATTTTGCATATCTTTTACTAATGCTAAATCTGGTTGTTCTCTTTCATATAGTCCTAAGTTTATATAAGGTATTTCTTCTTTTCCTGGTTCAAATTGATCTGCTATACTATATCCTGTTTCATCAGTATTTGCTGTTATTGGATATTGACCTACTGGTAATCCATTATTTACTAATGTTGATGTATGTTCATCTGGATTTCTAGTATATGACAATTCATGTGCTACATTTCCTGATTGATCTAAAGCTACACCTGTTGTATCAGAAGCTCCTTCTATTGTACTAAATCCTTTATTAAATTCATCTCTTACACTTGCATTTTCTGCTGCTTTTGAACCATTATTCAAATCAATATGTGGAACTACATTTGTATATGTTAATCCATCATATTCAAATTCAACATAATAATTACTTAAATCACTTACTAAAACATCTGTAAATTGATAATATCTTATAATTCCATCACTTGATTGTATCTCTTTTGTTGTAGTTGATTTTACTGTTTCTCCTGTAGTTCTATCTTTTAATCTTACAATTACATTTTCTAGTAATATATCTTCTGAATCATTAGTATTATCCTTATATAAGTCATTTCTTGTAGATGATTTTGCAAATTGTTTATCTAACCATACATATCCAGATAATTTGATATATTTTTGCTCATTTTCTATTTTTAACTCTGTAGTTTTATCAACAACAATTTTTTGCTCAACTCCATCTGATATTATTTCATATCCATAATGTGGGTTTGTTGTTTCATATGCTACATATGTTCCTACAATTAGATTTTTAACTGTGAACTCTCCATTAGTATCTGTATAGAATGTTGTTGCTTTGTCTTTATCTACATAAGTTATTTTTCCATTTGAGTCTTGATGTACATATTTTCCTGTACCTTTGTTTTGAAGCACAAATCCTACATTTGCTAGTTTTAGTTCATTATTGTTTTTATCTACTTTTATAACTTTTAAATGTCCTAATAAATCTATGTTATAAGTAAATGTATCATCATATTTATAATCTGATGTACCTGGTCTTGCTGACATCAAGTTTTGGTATACGTTACCACTTCTTGATCTTAAGAAATACAATGTTACACTTTTAACATTTGTGCTTCCTGTTGCAGTAATATCTGTTATTCTTGTTGTTCCACTGTCTAATGGTATTAATATGTAGAAGTTCTTTCCTGATGGTATTTTTCCTACTGATATTTCTTTTAGTGTACTTCCACTATATTGTCCAAATTTCACTCCACTTATTGCTTTTTTATTTTGATCTTTAACTTCTACTTTTGATAAAGATCCTGAGAATTTCCAATTAAATGGTCCTATTCTTAAGTAATCTCCTTGTGTTGCCACTTTTATATTGCTTTTATTCGTATTATCCTTTATTCCTAAGTTTTCCATTTTTTCTGCATAATCTATAGCACCTTTATTTATACTTGTAGAACCTTCATTATTTGAATTTGAAATTCCTTCAAATAATCCAGCATGATTTTTACCTACTTGCTTCATCCATGTTTGTAAAATATACCATAATGCTTTTTGTTTTGTATTTTTACTAGCATTTGATGATAATATATATGCCATTTGTCCATTATATTTACTTTCTATTTTTTTACCTTTATGGTCTGTTGAAGTATTTCCAACTATTTTTATTATTGATACTACTTCATATGTTACATCTTTTCCACTCCATAATCTTTCATCATGCTCTATACAGTATAAATCACTTCTGTTTAAGTAGTCTTGATAATTTAATTTTACTTTATCTCCTACTTGATATGCTGCTTTAGATATAGTTGAATATCCTAAAATTGCGACTATTGTTATTACTATGGCAATTAATATCTTTTTTAAATAACTCATCTTTTTTCCCCTCCTTTCCTTCTATTCTTCTTCACTCTTTGAATTTTTTCTTTTTACGATAATTCCAGCTGTTGCTCCTGCAACTACTATTATTGCAATAACTACTCCTATTGTCATATAAATTACTCCACCTGTTCTAATACTTATAATTACATCTGCTGAACCCATATCGTTTTCACCACTTGCTTTATTTCCTGGTGTTGAGTTTCCATCTTCGATTCCTAAATCATTGTAGTCTTCATATATTTCTGCATTATTTCTTGATACTACATTATCTTCACCCATTGTCTTAGTTAGAGTTAATGTTACTGTTCTTGATTCTCCTGGGTTGATTATGTCATTCTCAAGAGCTGATGTGTATAGTGAATTATTACTTTCATACCAATCTTTATTTAATTCTGAATTAAATTCTAAATCACTTGGCATATAATCTACTATACTTCTAGCATATCCAGCTACTTCTCCGACATTTGTTACTACTATGTTGTATTCAACAATAACTGTTGATCCATTCATTTGTTTAGCATCTAATTCTACTTTTGCTGTTGTTGTATTATTATATTCTCTAACTGTTGTTCCAGCAGAATTTTGAATTGATATTCTACTTACATATTTATCTAATTTTAAGTCAAAGTTTTGTAATTCTATTAATCCTATACTTATATCTGATACATTCGTACTATCTATACTTATAATATCTGTTGCTGCTACTTCTTGTTTTGTATCTCCTATTAGTAATTCGTTTAAGCTTGCATCAGAGTTTTCTGCTTCGCTTATACCTTCTGCTTTATATTTTGTTAATGAATATTGATCTTTATTATAATCAAATATTACTATATATTTACCATTAGCTATATTGTCTAATACATAATTTCCATTTCCATCTGTTGTTGCAGATAATGTCTCTCCAGAAGATGTTTTTACTAATTGATTTGTTTCTACATTTAATAAGTTTACTGTTATTCCTTCTAAAGCTTCTTCTCCATCATCTTTTTTACCATTACCATTTGCATCATACCATGCAAAACCACTTATTAATTGTTCTCCATTTGCTACATTTCCATTTTCCCCACCTGGTGTATTACCATTACCACCATTTCCTGGTTCTTCTTCATCTGCGTCTGCTTCAATTATATGATTTAAATCTGATGTTGTAGCTACTTCATCTCCATATACACTAGCAACTGCTTTATTAGAAATTGTTTCTGCACTTGTTCTATCTTCTGAATAATCAACTACTGTATCTATTTGTACTGTCATTTCACTATTGGCTGGTATTTCGTCTAATATTGATACATCGTTTGAATATCCATCCTCTTCTGCTTGTGCCTCTCCATTTACAGATATATTTGTTACTGTTAATTGAGAAGGTATCGCATCTTGTATTGTTAATCCTGATGTTTCAGAACTACTATTATTTTTTGCTTTTATTATATAAGATATTGTATCTCCTGTTTTAACATATTTACTTTCTGTATTTGATTGAATAGTCATATCTATGTCAAAACTATTTACTTTGTCTTCCCATTTGTTTGATTTATATTCTTTTTCTCCATCTGAAGCTATTATTGAAAATTCTAAAGTATTTGCTTGGTTTTCTGGCATCTGATCTATTGTAAATATATAATGTAATACTTTTGCTTCTCCAGGTTCTAATGTTCCTATATTAATTTCATCACTATATTCTATTGCTTCTGTTGTTTCACTGTCAGTTTCTGTTGCTTTGTCTGCTTCATCTGATTCATCTGTTGGGTCTGATAAATTATTTTCTAATTCATCTAAATCTATATTAACTAACTCATCATCATCAGTTCCATTTTCTGCCAAGCCTGTTATTAATTCTAAGCTTGTTACTTCTAAGTTGTCTGATTTATTTGTTTTTACTGTAACATCATTTAGTGTTTCTGAAGAAGTATTTTTTACTATAGCAAAATATTTCACTGTTCCTTCTTCATATAAATCAACATCTCTATTTGTTACTCTTTTTACCATTGGTCTTAATTTACCTGCTTCAGAAGTAAGTTTAAGCTCATTTGTTTCTTGTACTACATCAGAATAATTTATTTCTGAAACATTTGTCATTTCAGTTCCATCTGCTGTACTTGAATTAACCATAACTTCATATTCTACATATTTAACTTCTCCAACTTTTAAGCTATCTATAGTTGTTTCATATGTATCTGTCTTTACTCCTTTATAATATGAAGCTCCTGAATATTCATAATCTTCAATAGGTTCTACTAATGTTGTTCCTTCTGGTATAGCACCTTTTACTGTTACATTAGCTACATCTTCTGAACCTACATTTGATACTTTAATTCTATATTTAATAGTTTCTCCACTTTTTACTTTACTACCATCTGCTAATTCTTCACCTGATAGTGTTGCTGTTAAGTTTGTTTCTAATTTTGGTCCAACACCTGTTTCCATTGATAGTGTAGTAGCTTTTACTACATTTTCACTACCTGTTTCTGCTTTTGTGTATCCTACTTCATAACCTTCTTTAGCTGTTTGATTATATTCTAGATTTTCTGGTATTTCTATTGTATATGAACCACTAACTATAGTACTTGCATCCACTTGATCCATTTCTATCAAATATTTTTTTACTGTATCTGGGTTTGTTATTTCTTGTGACCATCCATTTGATGAATCTTGAAGATCCGTAGTAGCATCTTCATTTTCTGTATAGTATACTGTTGCATTTTCAATATTGATTCCATCTACTACTTTTATGTCCATATTGTTTTCGTCTGTTTTTGTAGGGAATGTACCTAATATAGATACATCTTGTATATTTTCTTTGTTATTGTTTATAACTTCAAGATCAACTTCATATTGTTTACTATCTGTTCCTCTTTGTAGATTAACACTAGTTACTTCTTCTTCTCCAATTGTTTCTACGTCTAGTGCTTTTATGCTATTTATTGCTGTTACATCTTTTGGTGCAACTATTTCAATAGCTTTAGATATTCTACCAACTTCTTCATTGTTAACATATGCATTTGCTTTTTCGTTTGTATATGTTACATTTATTGCTTCTGAATTAGCTACTGATGTCCTATTTACATTTACTGTTGCGTTTATAACTATATTTGCACCTTCAACTGATTGTGATTTATATGAAGTTTGTTCACCTTCCATTTGAATTGTTATATATCTTCCATCTGCTGAATAATTGGCAATTCTTAATTCATCTTCATATAATAAGTTTATACTATTTATTTGTATACTTTCTACTTGTTCAGGTAATTCTATTGTAAATGTTGGATTTCTATATAAATCTCTAGCTTCATCATCAGTTTTTAATATTAATTTCATTTCTATATCATTTGCTATAATTGTTGATAATGAATTTCTATTTATTTCTAATTTTGCTTCTGTAGCTGTTTCATTTAACCCTAAACTTATCTCTGTTTCTGCTTCTATACCTTTTGTATATGTTTGTGTATCTTCTTGATTATATCCATAAACTATTTTTGTTGCTATACTATTTGCTGATTTTAATATATTAATATCTGATGGTCTTATTGTTTTTATATGGCTAAACTCTAATTTTCCTTCTGCTATTGGCTTAGAAGTTCTCATTTCGATTGCCTTTGGTTCATTTCCTGTATAATTAATAACTAAGTTTCCATTTTCATCTACTGTTGTATTATTTGTTATTTCTGCAATCAATTGACCATTTTCATTATATATTTGTATTTTTCCATCATTTCCTAATACTTTATCAAAACTCTCTTTACTTAATGTTGTTGTACTATAATATACATTTGCATCAGCTTCACCTTCAGCTAATATATATCTACTACTTTCTTCTTTTATAGATATATATTCTTCAACATTTGCTAAATTAACATTTAAAGTAGTTTTGCTTGTATATTGTTTTTCTATTGATGAATATAACTTTCCTTTATTTATACTATCTTGTTCATTTTTTGCTGTTAAGTTTATAGCTGTATCAATTTCTTCATTAGATAATATTACTCTTCCTGCTGTTGAAGTTAATTCTTTATCATTTTGTAAACTAACTTTTACTTCTGAATTTATTTCCGTATTTTCTAAAGAAACATTTGCATCATATATATATGTTAATATAATGTTTTCATTTCCTTGTTTTTTCCATAATACGCTATTATCTTCAGCTTTATTGTTAGTTAATGTTATTTCTACATATCCATTTTCATATTTATATTCAAATGCTGACATTGTGTTTAAGTTTACTTCTCTTGAAACTTCTGGTGCTTTTCCATCTATTTCAGGAACTTTGATTTTTGCACTTATTTGTTTTAATGGATAGTTATTTTCTTTTAAACCTACATTTAATGATAATTGAACAACTCTCTTATCTTCTCCTGAAATTTTTAATACTTTATTTGTTATTACTGATAAAGTATTTTCTACACTGTCATCCGTATTTGCTTCTGTTAAATATAAGTTTACTGTTCTTGTAGCATTTATTTCTAAGTCTTTTTCTCTACTATCTCTATATATACCTGTTAGAGTTAATTCACTTTCACAATTTAACATATTCAAATCAATAGAATCTTTTTCTATAGTTTTTATTTTTAATTCTATTTCTGCTGTTGTTCCAGCATTTAATTGATTTAAATATACTGTATTGTCTGAAATTTTACTTACATATTCACTTTCAGAACTAACAATATTAAAGTTAGAGTTTTTTAACTCTACTTGGCCAGTAAAGAATCCTTCTTTTTTTACATTTATAGATAAATACATTGACATATCTTGTACATCTGATGTTCTATCTAAACTAGTCACTGCCTCTCCATTACTGTTTTTGAAATATGCACTAAATTCTATATTTTTGTTATTAGTACTTATAGCATCTGCTGCATAACTAATAATACTTGAACCCAAAAATATAAAATTAGTCATAGTTAGTGTCATTATTAATAATATAACTACACTAATTTTTAAAATTTTGTTTTTCATAGTTGGTACCTCCCTTGAAACCAATTTTACGTCAATCACACTTTCAGCATTCTAAATTTTATAATAATACCTACTTATTATTATATCTTTTTTTTATTGATTTTTCAAGCTTTTTCGCGTTTTTTTTTAATTTTTTTAAATTTTTTTCCTTCTTCAGTTTACTTACATTTATTTATGTATACTTTTTTATGCTTTGTTACATTTTTGTTACATTTTCATAAATATTACATATAATATTACATAGATATTACAAATTTGAATATATATTTAATGAGGTGGTTTTTTTGAACAATTTTAATCTTGATAAAAACACTACGGATAAACTAAATTCAATGCTAAAAAATGGTAATTTAAATGATATGCTTTCACAGATTCCTCCTGATGCATTTCAAAATTTATCTAATTTAATAAACAACTCTTCTGACGTAACACAAAATGATGATAACAATCAAAATACTCAATCTTTTGATAAATCTTCTAACCCAAATAATCAAAGTAACTCTAAGATTTCAGAAGATTCAAGTTCTTCTCAAACTGCTAATAACTTTAATTTTAATAATATTGATATTAATACTATGATGAAAATGAAATCTGTGATGGAAAAGATGAATAACTCTTCTAGCCCTAGGAATAATTTGCTACAATCACTAAAACCCTACTTAAGAGATGAAAAAAGAAGTAAATTGGACCAATATTCTAACTTACTTAATATGGCTAATATAATGGAGTTATTTAATCAAAAAAATGATAACAAGGAGAATAATACTAGTGATTAATAATTTTCCCTTTTTTAGAGGTCCTTTTAACTATCCTCGCAATTATTCAAATAATATACCCTATAATCTAAACTACAATCCAAATTTTCCCTATGGCCGTAATATTTTAGATGATTCAACTAAAAATAATTCTGAAAAATCCTCTAATAAAAGAAATATTTCTAGCATTGAAGAAAAGGATAATCCTGAAAAGGACTCAATTAAAAAAGAAAATAATAATGATAAAAGGTCAAAAGAAAAATCATCTAAATATACTTCTTTTGGTCCAATTTTTATTAACACTGATGGTTTTTTCAATAAAGAAGAACCTTTATTAAACCTTTCTGGCTTAAAAATATATTTAGATGATTTAATAATATTATCATTACTTTATATTCTTTACAAAGAAGATGTAAAAGATGATATTCTTTTTATATCTTTAATTTTGCTACTTATTAGTTAATAAATACTATCAATTCATAAAATTTAATCTATTACAATCTCATTATTAACAACGCTAACATAGGCTTGTTTATGTAAAGGCTCTTCATCCCTATCAATCTCTTTTACTATATTAGCTATTCTGATTTGTACTGTATCTAATAATCCAGCTGATATAATAGCTTGTTTATTTCCTTTTGCTCCAGCATGTGCTAAACCTCTTAAAGCTCCTAAAACTACTATATTATCAGAAGCCATAACTTCTGCGCCCGAATTCACATCTCCTAGTATTACTAAACTACCTTCTGATTCCATTTTTTGACCTGATCTGAGAGAGCCTCTATGAAATTTAGTTTCTGAAATTGCGATTTCTTTATTAAAAGTCCTTTTAATACTTGAAAGACCTAAAGATTTTGGCATATCAAAATCTATCTCTACATCAATATATTTTTTTATAAGCTTTTGTATTTCATCTATTTCTTTATTTTTTAATATCTTGCCTGTAACTCTTATTGGTGTTTTCTCATTTTTATACATTTTTTTTAATTCTTGAATCTTTTTCTTTAGGTTTTCTACTATATCTTTTTGTTCTGCATCATCACTTAATTTAATTAAAATTTCATTTTTTCTTAAATTAATACTAACACAATTTCTCATCTTTATACTCTTCCTTTCCATAGAACTATATTTATTATCTTAAAGATTGATTATAATTTACTGCGCTCATATCTTCTTGAACATCTTGTGTATTCATTCCAAAATATTCTGTCATTATATCTCTTACAACCTCTGCTGTATAATTTCCATGTCCACCATTTTCAACCATAACTACTATTGCAATTTCTGGATCCTCAAATGGGGCAAAACCTACGAACCATGCATTAACTATATCTCTTCCATTCTCATCAGTTCCAGCCTCTGCAGAACCTGTTTTTCCTCCAACACTAATTCCAAAATCTTTAAACCTTACATATGCTGTTCCAGTTGTATCACTAGTAACAGATTGCATTCCTTGTAAAATAGCACTTAAGTTTTGCTGATTTATACTTAAATCTTCTGTTGTTTCTTCTTGAAGTCCTAATTTTTGGTTTACAAAATTATTTATTTCTTCACTTGATACTTCAGTCCCATCTGAATTTACTATACTTTTTATTATTGAAACATCAATATTTTTTCCTCCATTAGCTAACATGCTTATATATTTAGCTATTTGTAATGGGCTAAATGAATCTAAACCTTGACCTATTGATGCATTTATAGTTTGTCCTTTTGTCCATGTAACTCCTACAGTTTGTGCATACTCAGGCGTTGCCATTGCTCCTGCTGTTTCGCTAGGTAATTCTATTCCTGTCTTTACTCCTAATCCAAAATATTTAGCATATTTAGCAAGTGTCTCTATTCCCATTCTATCTCCTGTTTCATAGAAGAAATAGTTACATGATTTTTCTATAGCTCCTGATACATTTAACGATCCATGTCCTCTATGGTAATCAGTATAATACCAACAAGGCCATGTTTCGCCATATTTTTTATATAACCCTGTATCATTTATTCTTTCTGTTCTTGTTATCGCTCCTGATTCTAATCCTGCTATTGCAGTTATCATCTTAAATATTGAACCTGGTGCATATGAATTTTGAACTGCTTTATTCATTAATGGTTTCGCTGTATCTGAATTATACTTATTCCAATTCTCTGTACTTATTCCTCCTATAAAATCAGCTGGATCATAAGTTGGATTACTTGCCATTGCTAAAACTTCTCCTGTTTTTACATTCATAACAACACAACTTCCACCTGTTGCATTATACCTTTCTCCAAAACCTCCTGATGCTATTTTAGCTATATTTGCTGCCAAAGCATCTTCTGTTATTTTTTGCAAATTAGAATCTAACGTTAATACAATATTACTTCCAGCTACAGCTTCTTCAGCTGTATATTCAGATGTTATTGTACCATCTACAGCCATGTCTATTTGCTTTGTACCATCTTGTCCTTTTAAATATTCTTCAAAAACGTATTCTATTCCAGTTTTTCCTATTATATCATTTTGGTCATATGTATCTTTTCTACTTTCATATTCTTCTGAACTTATTTTTGATGCATAGCCTAATATATGTGAAGCCAATGTACCTGATGTATACTCTCTTACTGGCTCTGTAACAATATTTATTCCAGGAAATTTATCACTACTTTCAGAAAATTCTGCCACTGCTTCTCTTGGTATATCTTCTGCTATTGTTAAAGCTTTTGTACTACTATACCCTGTAGTAGTTATTTCATATCTTATTGCAATAATTTTTCTAATTTCTGATACATCTGTATTTTCTATATCATATTTATCTTTGAACTTGTAAAAAGCTTCCTCAGCAGATATATTTTCATCAAAATTATTGTCTTCTTTCCAATTTGCTAATGCTTCATCACTAATTGTAAAGGTAAAAGGATTTATTGATATAGGGAAAGAATCTGCATAACTGACTTGATATTTTTCTAATAAATTTACAATATTTAAAATTGAATTATTTAACTCATTATCATCTATTTTTGTTTTATATAACTCTAAAGCAAACTTAGTTGAACTTGTTACTAACGCTGTTCCTGATCTGTCTAAAATTTCTCCTCTCGTTGCTTCTAATTTTGTTTCCCTTGTCAATCTAGTATTTGATTCTTCTCTATATTCTGCTCCATGTACAATCTGTAAATTGAATAATTGTATTATCAATACTATTCCAATAAAATATGTAAATACTGTCAAAATATTGTATCTTAAATTCAAATTACTTCTACTTCTTCTATTTTTTTTTCTAAAATTTAACCCTTTCAAAGATTCACCTTCCTTTTACACCTACTATTTAAAGTCAAATTTTTGACTGTGTATCGTAACCTCTTTAGGCTAAAAATATCTTGTTAATATTCTATTTCCTTTATATTCATTTTCTATACTATATCCAAACTTTTGGAATAATGGATATATTATTATTACAATTATCAAATTGTATATTATTTCTATTGATAATATTTTTATGAAGTTTATAATTTCTACATTAATTGAAAAAATAATATAATTTAATATATATACAATCACTTCATAGATAAGTGTTGCTACTAAAACCATAATCATTATAGTAGCTCTACTATCTTTAGAGAAATTCTTATCAAATGTAGCTGCTAAAAATCCTATTATTCCTAAACCTACAGCATTAATTCCTATCTGTGTTCCAATGGCCAAGTCTAATATAGAACCAATTATTACTCCATATACCATTCCTGTCATTCTATTTGAAAATAGTCCAATAAACAAAATAAATATTACAAATAAATTTGGCATAACTCCAGAAATAGTGAACCAATTAAAAAAATTAGATTGCAAAAAATATATTATAAAAGCCACAAGTATTATTAATATATTTATTATTAATTTCTTCAATTGCTTCACCTCACTAATTATTTGTTATTACTAGTACTGTATCCAATTTATCAAAATCTACAGCAGTTTCTACTATTGCATATCTATCAGTTGCATTTTTAGTATTTACTACTTTCTTTATACTTCCTACATGTATTCCTTTAGGATATATTCCTCCTAATCCTGAAGTTTCTACACTATCTCCTTGTATTATTCCCTCATCTCCAGGTATATACATAGCCTTCAGAGCTGACTCTTCTTCTAATGTTCCCTTACACACTATACTTTCATCTGTAGTACTTAATGAACAACTTACTGAACTTGAAGTATCTATTATTGTTCTTATTTTTGCTGTAGTATTAGTAACTGAAATAACATGCCCTACTAATCCTTGATCTGCAATTACAGTCATATTTTCTTCTATTCCATCATCACTTCCAACGTTAATTACTAAAGTCTTTGAATAGTTGCTTATATCTTTGTTTATTATATATGCAGGCACTGTTTTATATTCCCCATATTTTTCTGTTAGATCTAGATATTCTTTTAATGTTTCATTTTCAGATTTTATATTTTCTAGTTCTCTTAATGATTGTTCTAATTCACTATTCTTTTTTTCTAACTCTTCATTTTCTGCTTTTAAATTATTAATATCTGTAAAAAATGTACTATTCCCACTAATTTTATTTTTTAAATATGTCAAACCATTTTGTACTGGCATTACTAATTTACTTGTAGCATTTTCAAGAAATGATATTTCACTATCTGAATTTGAAAATACCACTATTAATATTAAAATAAATATAGTTATTATAATACCTGCTATCTCCGCTTTTTTATTTTTATACATTTTCTACTCCTATACTATTATTTTTTTCTTCTTGCATTAATCAATACAGTCTTTAATCTTTCTAAATCTTCTAAAGTTTTTCCAGTACCTCTAACCACACAATCTAATGGCTCTTCTGCAATATATACTGGCATACCTGTTTCTATACTTAATAATTTGTCCAAGTTTTTTATTAGAGCCCCACCACCTGCTAACACAATACCTTTTTCCATTATATCTGATGCTAATTCTGGTGGTGTTTTTTCTAATGTTATTTTTACTATTTCTACAATTTTTTGTATAGATTCTTTCATTGCTTCTTCTACTTGTGTTGAAGTAACTGTAACATTTCTTGGTAACCCATCTGATAAATCTCTACCTCTTACTTCCATTGACATTTCTGTCATTAATGGCATAGCACAACCAATTTGTATTTTTATTTGTTCTCCTGTAGTTTCACCAATAGCTAAGTTCATTTCTTTTTTTACAAAGTTAACTATATCTTCATCTAATTCATCTCCTGCTACACGTAGAGAATGACTTACTACAATTCCACCTAATGATATAACAGCAACTTCTGTTGTTCCTCCGCCAATGTCTACAATAATACTTCCACTTGGTTCTCCTACATCTAATGATGCTCCTATTGCTGCTGCCATTGGTTCTTCAATTAAATAAACCTCTTTTGCTCCTGCTTGGATTACAGATTCTTCAACAGCTCTTTCTTCAACCTCTGTAATTCCAGATGGTACTCCTACAACAACTCTAGGTTTACCAATACTATATCTCTTTCCTACTTTTTGAATTAAATTTTTTAACATTAATTGTGTAGCAGTAAAATCTGCAATAACCCCATCTTTTAATGGTCTAACAGCCATTATTTGTTCTGGAGTTCTTCCGAAGCATTTCTTTTGCTTCTGTTCCTGTTGCCATTATATTCCCAGTTTTTCTGTCAATTGCCACCACTGATGGCTCTTTTAAAATAATTCCTTTTCCTTTTAAAGTTACCAGAATATTAGCTGTTCCTAAATCTATTCCTATGTCTTTTGACCCAAATGTAAAAAAATTCATATCATCCTTTCCTTTCAAATAAAATTATATTTTTCCATCTTCTGTTATTATTTCTGAAATTATACTTGTATAATTCATATTTCCTATAACAATGTGATCTAGCATTTCTATATCAAATAACTCAGCAACATTAAAGATTTTCTTAGTTATTCTAATGTCAGCTTTACTCGGCTTAGCATCTCCACTTGGGTGATTATGTACTAAGATTATCTTTGGTGCTTGCATCTTTATTGGCTCTGCTAAAATATCTCTTATAGAAATATTCACAAAGTTTACTCCCCCTTGTGCCAGTTTTTTTATTTTTATTATTTCATTTTTGCTATTTAAAATAATTAAATTTACAACTTCTTGTTTTTCTAATCTCATTTTTTCCATTAATATATTTACTATATCTTCTGGCCTTTTTATTCTTATCTTTTGATAATTTAACGGTGTTGTCATCCTTATTGCCAGCTCACAAACTGCTTTTAATTGAATCGCCTTTACTTTACCTATTCCTTTTATTTTCATGAATTCAGCTATAGTAAGTTCTCTTAGAAAATCTAAGTTGTTACTCGTATTAGGGTTTAAGCTTAATAACTTTTGTGCTATCGTCACTGAAGATTCTTCCTTTGTTCCTGTTTTTATTATTATTGCTAGTAGCTCTGCATTAGACAAAACTTTTTCTCCATATAATTCCATTTTTTCATATGGTCTTTCTGTTTCTGGTAATTGTTTTATTTTTATTGACAAAATATTTCTTCCTTTCTTTTTTAATATTTTGCCCCTTTTTAATATTATTTTTTAATTTATTATTACAATTCACTGTCAAAATTTATCTTGCTTGTTCAAGTTATATTATAATATAACTTTGATTTCTTAGATAAATAGATATGAACAATAACATTTTATGTTTTTTTGTATATAAATATTGCTAATAACATTCCTATTATGCTTGAAACACTTATTTTAAACATCAATGCAAATGTTATTTTTACAACACTTAAATCTAAAACAATTGGATCTTCTAGCCCAAAAGTTTGGCTATATGAAAGCCACCATAACCAATCAACTCTTGCTGCTAATTCTCCTAATAGTCCCCCTACTACTAGTCCTGATAAAACAAATATTAATAATATCCATATATTCTTGTCTTTTGTTGCCATTTCTTTCCCTCCATTTTTATCCTTTATCTTACGGCCATTCATTTTTTCACATATTGCTATTATATATTGATTTAGCATTTTTTTCAAGTAAAACCTTTACTTTTTTTATATTTATATGGTATATTAGTTAAAAGTTACAGCTTAGTATATAATTTCTCGAAAATATAATACATATTTTTCCAAGAATTATCCTAAACTATAACAGCTAAAATCTTAAATTTTATTACCAAAAATTATATATTTAAATATAATAATAATAGTAGTATAATATAATTAATAGATTTTAAGGAGGCTTTCTTATATATGAAAATTGAAAAACTTACTGAAAATAAAATCAGAGTCATCATTAACTTAGAAGATTTAAAAAATAATAATATGGATTTTAATACAATAATGGAAAAACCTATTGAATCGCAAAAGCTATTTTTAGAAATGCTTTTACGAGCTGAAAAAGAAGTTGGTTTTTATACAGAAGGTTGCAAACTTCTTGTAGAAGCTTTTTCTTCTTCTGATGGATTTTTTGTTTTTACTATAACAAAATATATTGATAAATCTGCAAAACCTCAGCATAAAGTCAAAGTAACTCCAAAGAAAAAAATTAAAAATCCAAATCCACAAAGTACTAATTCTATTTATCAGTTTTCAAGCTTTGAAGAATTTTGCGATTTTTGTACAAATGTTAATAACCGTAGTAATATAGATTTTAGAAAATTATCTAGGCAAATTTCTTTATATTTTTATAAAGACTTATACTACCTTACTTTGTCTAATATAAATACTAAATGCGAAAATATCAATACTTTTTACTCTATACTTTCGGAATTTGCAACATTAGTTTCTCACTCAGAAACTTTTAAAACTAAATTATCTGAACACGGAAAAGTTTTGATTAAGAGAAATGCTATAGAATTGGGAATAAAATATTTTGTTGCCTAATATTTTAAAAAATTTACATAGAAAAATTTTTTTAACGAATTTTATATTTATGTTTATTTTTTATTAAATAGTAAAATTTGATTTTCTTTTGAAAATAAAATATAAAATATTTATTTTCACTTTGAGTTGCGTAACTTAAAGTTTAATAGAATTTCCTATTTAATAAAAAAAGTATCCACAATTTATTACAAAATTGTGGATACTTTTTTTATTTTATTAATTTTTGTCACTTATAATTTAAAAATAAGTTAAATATTATTTTTAATACACATAATTTTGTGGATTATATGCTGTTCCATTTATTCTAACTTCTAAATGTAAATGTGGTCCAGTTGAATTCCCTGTTGACCCTACGGCTGCTATAGATTCACCTTGTGCAACAGTTTGGCCTACTGATGCATATAATTTACTACAATGCCCATAATATGTTTGTATTCCATTACCATGTGATATAACTATCATATATCCATAAGAACCTTTCCAGCCTGAAAAAGTTACAGTTCCTGCTGCTGCAGCTTTAATCGAAGTTCCTGTTGGTGCTGATATATCTAAGCCTGTATGAGCTGAACTTCTTATACTACTACTTACTCCAAACCTAGATGTTATTGTTCCTGAAATAGGTTTAATAAGTGAAATTCCTAAGGCTGTTTTTCCACTTGATGTTGTCGTGTTTGTATTTACATAGCCTGATGACGCTGTTGAAGATGTATTCTTTGCTACTTTTACTTCTTTGGTTTTCTCTACATATAATTTTGAAACTACTTCTTCTACTGAAACCATGTCTTTTATACCAGTTTCATACTTTTCTAAAATAGAAATCTTGTCTATATTTTCACTATTTTTTTCTTTTAAAGTATTGATTACATTTTCTGCTTCCTCAAATGAAGAAACATAGTATTTTTCTTGTTGATCCTCTAATATTGCATAATATCTATAATATGGTGTTCCTTGTTCTGTTACTTCATTATATATTTCTTCATCATTAGTTACTATATTTCTTTTTAATAGACACAATTTATATTCTGGTAATTCATTTACTTGGACAAATGCTATATTATCATTTGTTCCATCTCCATGATCTACAAATTCATTTATTTTTCGTTGTAATTCTGATTTATTTGAAGTATATCCAACTTGTTGTCCATTTATAAATACACTGTAAGTTGGCTTAAATAAAAATGCAACTATACCTATAATTAAAAATATTGCAATCATAAAAAGAATTATTAGCTTTATTCCTCTTCTCGCATGAACTATTACCTTTTTAAACATTACACTATCTCCTTTGTATATTATAGTGTAATGATATTGTAATATTTTATTTTTTGCAAAGATTTAAAAAGTCTATTTTCCGTAGGTTTTTTTCCATTTTTTTATTATTACTTTGTTTTATTCCTTTTTTCTCTTTTTTTCTTTTTGAGTCATTGGGGACGTGTCAAAATGGACATTTTCTGTCCAAAAGGGACAGACCTCCAAAGTTTTAGCTTTTAAAATAAATAATTTGATAAAGTGACTGATTTGTGTACGAAGATAAAATTAACCATTATTTATATGCCATAAATAAATAACATGACATATATATAATTTGATTTTTTATATACGCCATGTTATTTTCCGTATTGTAGGTCTGTCCCTTTTGGACAGAAAATGTCCATTTTGGCACGTCCCCAATGCACTTATTGCAATTCTGTTTTTACATTATTAACTTCAGTAACTGTAGCTTTTTGGGCTGGTACATAATACCCTTTTGACTGAGCTATTTTAAATAACTCATATTGAAAACTTTCATCATTATTTCTAATTTGTTGAAAAGTTTGTCTTAATTGCATATTTTCAGATTCTGAAATTGCAGTTTGATATGCTGTTAAATCTGATTTTACTCCAGCTAAAATATCATTTACCATTGTTTTCTCGTCCATAAAAACCTCCTTAATTATTTAAAAATGTCATTAATTTTTGTTTAGTATTTAATGCATCTTGAGCAGATTTTGTAAAAAGCTGTTTTATTTGTGGATCTACTGCTTGTGATGAATAAGTATTTAATTTTTGATATGCTGTTTCATGTGCTCCAATAAGATGTCTTAAATTTTGTAATTCTGATTGATTTAAGTCTGCCATTTTTAATCATTCCTTTCATTTTTATTTCTTTATTCATTATTTCCACTTTTATAGGTTTTATTCCAAAAAAAATAACTTTCACATATTTATTTTATATGAAAGTTATTTTTTGATATATAATAATTATGATAAAATTTCTAAATTTGCATATTTTGCCATTAATCGTTTATGTCCTGCTTTATCAAAATTGATATCTACCTTTAAGTCTTCTCCTTCTGGTTCTACCATATTTATAGTTCCCTCGCCAAACTTTTTGTGATATACTCTTAACCCTGCTTCATATTTTGATAAATCCACTTCTTTATTTCCCGCTGTTTTCTTTCCTAAATTATTTAGAAAACTTTCTGCTGTTCTAAAAGCAAATCCTGTATTAGTTGTTTTATTAGATTTTGCTGCTACACCAACAGTTTCCTTTTCATTCATTTTATACGTTTTTACATTTCCATTATTTCCACTTCCATATGTCCAAGTATAACTAGAGTCTCTGAACATTTGATTTTTATTATTATCTTCTTCCCCAAAAGCTTCTTTATATCCTTCTAACAACTCTTCTGGTATTTCTTTTAAAAATCTAGAAACTGGATTATAACTTGTTGAACCAAATATTGTTCTTTGTTTACTACAAGTCATATATAGATGTTCTTTTGCTCTTGTTATTCCTACATAACATAAGCGCCTTTCTTCTTCTAATTCTTTTGGCTCTGAAATAGACTTATATCCTGGGAATATTCCTTCTTCCATTCCCACTAAAAATACTACTGGATATTCTAACCCTTTTGCACTATGTAATGTCATAAGTGTAACTGAGTCTTCATTTTCTTCTACTTTGTCTATATCTGATGATAGTGTAATTCCTTCTAAAAATTCACTTAAAGAATTTTCAGCATATTCTTCTTCAAACTCAATTGCTACTGTTAGAAATTCTTCTAAGTTTTCTATTCTGTTTTCTGCCTCAATTGTATTTTCTTGTTCTAACGCCTTTGTATAGCCTGTTTTCTTTAATGTGATTTTTATCAATTCTGATATAGGCATATCATCTTTTTTACTTTTTAATTCTTCTATTGCATTTACAAATTCCCTTGAATTTAAAAACACTCTATTTAATCCGTATTGATCAGCATTTTTAATGATATTATACATAGATGTTTCATTTTGTTCTGCAATATTTTCTATTTTTTCTATACTTGTTTTTCCAATTCCTCTTTTAGGTTCATTGATAATCCTTTTTAAACTTAGATTGTCAGCACTATTTTGAATTAATCTTAAATATGCAATAATATCTTTTATTTCTTTTCTCTCATAAAATTTTAATCCACCAACAATTTTATATGGTATATTTTCTCTTCTTAAAATATCTTCTATTGCTCTTGATTGTGTATTCATCCTATATAAAACTGCAAAATCTGAATATTTATAATATTCTTCTCTTCTTAAATGTTCAATTTGTGTTACTATATATGTACCTTCATCATATTCATTATCAGCTTGATATACATTAGGTAAATTTCCTTCTTCGTTCTCTGTCCATAATTCCTTTTTATATTTTACCTCATTATTTTTAATAACACTATTTGCAGCTTTCAAAATATTTCCTGTACATCTATAATTTTGCTCTAACTTTATAATTCTTGTTCCTGGAAAATCTCTTTCAAAATTTAATATATTAGAAATATCAGCTCCTCTAAAACTATATATTCCTTGGTCATTATCACCAACAACTGTAATATTTCCATTTTTAGAAGCAAATAATGTAACAAGTGTGAATTGTGCTTTATTTGTATCTTGATACTCATCTACTAATACATATTTAAATTTATTTGCATAATATTCTAATATATCTGGATTTTCCATTAATATTTTTATTGTATAATTAATAATATCATCAAAGTCTATTGCATTATTCTCTTTTAACCTCTTCTGATACAATTCATATACATTTGCTATTTTTTCTTTTCTAAAATCTGAATTAGCTCTTGCCGTATATTGCTCAGGCTCTAGCATTTCATTTTTTGCATTACTAATTTCAGATAGAACACTTCTATCATTAAATAATTTATCATCAATTGCCAAATCTCTCATACATGCTTTTACTAGTGTCCTTTGGTCTGAAGTATCAAATATTATAAATGATGAATCAAAACCAATTCTATCTATAAATCTTCTTAAAATCCTTACACATATTGAGTGAAATGTTCCCATCCAAATATCTTTTGCATCATCGCCTATTAAATTTGCAATTCTTTCTTTCATTTCGTTTGCTGCCTTATTTGTAAATGTTATTGCTAAAATATCCCATGGTTTTGCTCCTTTTTCTCCTATTAAATAGGCTATTTTATGTGTTAGTACTTTTGTTTTTCCACTTCCAGCTCCTGCTATTACTAAACATGGTCCTTCTGTATTTACTACTGCTTCATATTGTTTATCATTTAAT